>CALGBN010000099.1 GCA_937877765.1 Candidatus Bathyarchaeota archaeon
TTGATACACTGTTCTACTATGTCTGGAGAGACAGAGAGATAGTGATGAACCTTCTCGAAGAAATCAGCGGGAACCGCTGTAACTACGCTATGCCCACCATCGGCGGCGTCAGAAGAGACCTGAACAAAGATAACTTCCCAAGATGGACCAAACTAATTGATACCGTCTATGAGAGAACCGAGTATTACATCAAGATAGCATCAACAGAACAAACCATACTAGACAGAGCTATCGGCGTAGGATACCTAGGCAAAAGCGATATGATAAAGCTCAGCGGCGCAGGACCCAACGCAAGATGCAGCGGAGTCCCCTGTGACATCAGGAAGACCACACCATACCTAGTTTACGACCAACTCGACTTCGAGCACATAGTCGTAGACAACGGCGACGTCCTTGGCCAAGTACTAGTAAGAGCCCTAGAGGTATTGGAGAGCTGCAAGATACTCAAACAAGTAATGGACACTATCCCAGAAGGAGAAATCAAGACAAAGTTCGGTCCACTCAACAAAGTCGCAGAGGGGGAAGCCGCCTACCTAGTAGAAGCGCAGAGAGGAGAGCTAATCCACTACACAATAAGCGATGGCAAAAACATGCCTTTCAGACACAAGATCAGGGCACCAACCCTAGCAAACCTCCCAAGCCTCGTTGAGAGACTCAAAGGCGGATACATCGCGGACATACCCATCGTCTTGGCTGGAATCGACCCATGCTTCAGCTGTACTGACAGGATGGTCTTCTACGATGAAGGCAAGGACAAGTCATGGAGTTGGGACGAGACCCAGCTTCGGAAATACCGAAAGGAGTGGTTTGAAAAGTGAACCCAATCTTAACGGCTATCCAGGTGCTATTGTTCCCTGGTCTCTCTTTCATATTAAGCTACACTCTTTACGCGGAGTGGCTTAGCAGAAAAACAGTTGCAAGACTCCAGAATAGAGTTGGACCATTGCATACAGGCTGGCAGGGAATCCTTCAGCCTATCGCAGATTATATCAAATTACTGGTGAAAGAAGACATCACCCCAGCAGCAGCGGAGGCAACGGTCTTCAACATTGTACCAGTCTTCATATTCGCCATCCCATTAGCAGCTACATTCTTGATTCCAATACAGAGCATAACAACACTCTGGGGATACGAGCCTGTAGCAGCCTTTGAGGGCGACTTGATCATGGTTCTATTCCTCATGAGCCTAACCGTACTTGCGGTCTTCTTGGCGGGATGGAGTAGCGGCAACCTCTTTGGAGCAATCGGAGCCACAAGGGTTGCATTCATGATGCTAGCTTACGAGATTCCACTCGGACTCGTGGCAATCAGCCCAGCCATAATGGCAAGAAGTCTCAGCATCGTTAAAATTGTAGACTGGCAAGTAGCCAGCGTACAGAGTTTCCTAGCAAACCCGACTCTACCCGGGTTCCTACTCGGAGTAGTGCTGTTCATAGGATTCGCGATCTATACAGTCTGTTTATTGGCAGAACTTGAGATGCGCCCATTCGACATGAGTGAGGCGGAGACAGAGATCGTCCACGGATGGCAAGTAGAGTACAGCGGCGTAAAACTAGCGTTACTAAACAGCGGACACGACGTAAAAATGGTCTTAGCAGCAGGACTACTGACAAGCCTTTACCTCGGCGGCCCAGTTGGACCAATCCTACCTCCAGTAGTCTGGTTCATCATAAAGACCAGCTTCTGCGTACTCATCCTAAGTAATCTAAGCGCATTATTCGCCCGTTTCAGGATCGACCAGATGGTTACGGGAGCATGGAAATATCTAGTACCCTTAGCTGTCCTACAGGTAATGGCAACAGTTGCCCTATCAGGAGTGATCTAAGATGGCAATGGAAAGAGAACTACTAAAAAACGCATTCAGCAAACCAGCCACACTAATATACCCATTCGAGAAACCCGAAATCCCAGAAGGACTCAGGGGAAAACACGAATATGAGCAAGAGAAGTGTATCGGATGTGGACTCTGTGCAAGAGTCTGCCCAAGCTTCGCCATTGAGATTATGGGTGGTCCCGGTCCAAAGATGACTGGACTCAAGATTAACTTGGGTATGTGTCTATTCTGTGGACAATGTGAAGAGGTTTGTCCAAGGGACTGCCTAAGGTTGACCACTGAGTACGAGCTTGCTGTCTTGAACAAGGAAGACGGTATTCTAAATTTCCCAAGGGAGCCTCCGGCACCAAAGCCAGCTCCTAAGAAAGAAGAATAAAACCCCTCTTTTTAACTAATTTTATAATATTTTTCTAACTAAAATAGGCAACTAACCCATTAGAAGCTATTTTGAGAGTATTTGGTATAGGGTATTTGACACAGAAACCGCCGCGGCTTCAAGAGGTTCCGTCATAGGTTCACCTAGCCCAATAGACATAGGCTGAATACCGAGTAACAGGACATCTACCCCCAAGGACTTTTCGATATATGTGATGAAAATAGTCAAAGGTAGACTATGGGTTGAGATAGCTTGGCCCCCAATATGTTCAGCTGTGATTAGCTTCGTTTCTCCAGGAGCTCCTCTGAAGTTAGCTGCGTCAACCATTAAAACGTGAGTGGGTTTGAACTCCTCTACTTTGCCTGTGAAGGCCTCTGGCACTGACTCGGTGTTCAAGGCAAGTACATCGTCTAGTGGTTTTTCTTCAAGTAGTTCAATGATTCTTGGACCGACTGCATCATCTCCCCTGATGGGGTTTCCTACACCTACGATAACTACTCGTCTTGGTTTTGCTCCAAAGTATTCTCTGAGTCCTTGCTCAAGCGACATATCGCAGAATCAGGTTTCGTTTGATAAAAAGAATTTGAAAAAAAGGATTAGAGCTGTGATGCAACCTGATCTTTGAACAGGGCTAGCATCTCTGTGTTTTCCTTGATGGTCTTGCTTGGGCGAACATTTATGATACTCATATTCATACCCAAGTCCATAGCTTTGCGCCATTTCTCGATCAATACTTCGGGTGTACCTATGAAATCATACTCACGAGCAACATTGATGTCGGTACCACGCGCCTTCCACTTCTGTAGAGTATCATCATACTCAGCCTTGTTCTTCATCAGGTAAACGCTTGGAGCGAAGCCGCTGATGAAAACACCATCTGCAGTCTTCCCTAGTTTCTCAAGATTCTTGTGATAGATTCCAAGGATACGAGCGATGTTCTGGAGGTTTCCTGAAGCGTTGATTCCATCAGCGTACTTGGCTGTGATCTTAATCATCCGTGGCTGCCTTGCACCAACACTGATCCTGAATGGTTTCTGGACTGGCTGTGGTACGTTTGCTGCTTCTTTGAGTTTCCAATATTTCCCATCATAGCTGAATAACTCATTGTGAAGCATCCCCTTCACTATCTCAACGGATTCCTTGAGCCTGCTCACACGCTCACCAGCGCTAGGCATACCTCTTCCCTTCTCCATGAGGTCATATCCAAGGTACTCTGGCTCATTCCACCCTGCTCCGAGTATGAACTCGTATCTTCCACCAGTCATCTGGTCCAGTGTAGCTACTGATTTAGCTAGATACGCTGGATTCCTCAGACTGTTGAATAATGTAATGTGTCCTATTCTGATTTTTTTAGTCTCTACTCCGAGCCCAGTCATAGTGGTCCATGCTTCCCAATAGGGCTCCTTACGGTCTCCAGATAGCCCTTCCACGTGGTCGTTTAGGAATACGCCATAGTAGTCTAGTTTCTCGGCTGTCTTGGTTAGTTCAAGCATCTTGGGGTATGTTTGAGCTCCCCTTACATATACTCCGAATTTCATGGGTGTATTCCACAGGTGATGCCATTTAAACGATGCCTCTACGGGGAAGCCATATATCAGATTGTCTCATCAGTACACTGG
>CALGBN010000100.1 GCA_937877765.1 Candidatus Bathyarchaeota archaeon
ATGGAGTCTTCATCAAAGTATGAGCCATCCGCGTTAAAATCACCTAAAGCAATGATATCTTGTTCATCTCCTAGACTCTCAACGTAATCAAAGACGATAGTGAGGTTACCGATCTCGTGGTTAGCGTCATCAGGGTTCGTGTGGATACCGATTAATGTGAAGTCAAAATTACCCGCGATAAAGCTCGCAATGTATGGTTCACGTTCAAAGACATCTTCTGTATCATTATAGACGAAATCAGAGTCAAAGAGATACTGAACTGTCTCGGTGTTATAGAAGTAGGCGTATGCTTCCTTGCTGCTGGTTCTTCCCACTCTTTCTGATCTTATAAAAGCGTACTCTGGTCCTTCCATGCTGTTGATGAGATCAAGAAATATCGGTGCCGTTGTCTCGCTGCTATCCCTAATCTCCTGAACAAGCACCACATCAAACTCGCGTACAATATTAGCGAGCACATTCATCACCTGTTCCTTCTCGCGTTTGGTCTTCCCAAAAATCTGGATATTGAAACCAGCTATCTTGACGCTGTCTCCTGAGGGGGTTATGGGTTCATCTGGCTCTTCCGGAGCCAAGAACTGGTCCAGTAGCCCAGAGTCATACGCATAATACGCTGAGCCAAGGAGTAATATGATAATAAAATATGGAGCGCTGTTCTTTTTCATATCCCAGAATACATTGGAGCCCGTTTAAGACTATTTCTTCTCCATCTCATCGACCTCAAGCTTCCGGAAGATACTCCGAAGCTGACGCCTCATCTGAGTACGCTCGGTGCTTAAACCAAGATAATCAGCGAAATCCTGCGTTGTACGAACAACGTATGTCCTACCATTACGTTCTCGCTTGATCAAACCCATCTCATCAAGCTGATTCAGATGCTTGTAGGCTTGACTACCACGAGCACTAGCAATATCCGTCTGTTCCACAGGCTGATGATAAGCAACATAACTCAATGTACGCAGGGCGCCCTCGTTAAGAAGCGGCTTGAGACTGTATCTTCCAGCCTGTTTAGTAAACTCCGGCTTAAGTTGAAGCACGACCCTATCCTGTGGGAGCTTTACGATCTCAAGCGCGCTATCATCCTCGATATAGTGGTCTTGAAGCTCTGTGACCAGTTTATCTGCCTCCACCTCATTCTCCAATCGTAGACGTGAAACAATATCTGTTAGCCCCATTGGTCGGCTGGCTGCATAGAGAATAGCCTCCAGTTCAGCTATCTTGTCGCTCTCGGTCACGCTTCTCACCCTCTTCGTATATCAGATAATGGTTATATTGTTACTGGATGCCTGCCGCGATATCAGTACGATAATGCAGCTTTCCAGTAACCTTGTCAACATCCTCATAGACCCTTCTACGAGCTATTGACACAGAGTCTCCCTTGCTTAATAGGGCGATGGCTCTGCTTGTAGTGGTCTTGATTACCCCGTTATCGTCGTAGACTGATGCATAATATATCTCACTGCCTATGCCTTCTCCAACCTCTACTGGTTGATCCTTCAAAGGAGATGTTGGATACCCCTCGGGTGTAAGATATACACAGACCGTTGCCTGTTTCTCAAACCCAAAGCTAGGAAGCTTTCCCTCTACGATACCGTATCCTACCTCCGTGAGGGGTTTCTCAAGTAGGCTCAATACGTTGATTGCCTCTGGATCACCAAACCGACAGTTATACTCAATCAGATACGTATCATCAGATGTAACCATGAAGCCACCATAAAGAACCCCCTTATAGGCTGCATCTCCGTTACGCATAGCCTTGATGGTCTCACGCATGATACGTTTACCTGCCTCAACGGCTTCATCATCCAAATCAGGCATATTGTGATCTACACAACTGAAGCTTCCCATGCTTCCTGTGTTTGGTCCCTCGTCGTTATTGTAGGCTCGTTTGAAGTCTCGTACAAGTGGCATGAATTTCATGTTTTTTCCATCGCTGTAGGCTTGTAATGTGAACTCTTTTCCAACAAGTTTCTCCTCAAGAACTACTAAGCCATCGGCTTTGATGCGCTCAGCACTGTAATCCTCCACTTCTTGACGATTCAAGAGATGCTGTCCTGTAACTCTGACACCTTTCCCACCCGTCAATACATCAGGTTTTACAGCAACCTCAGGTTGTTTATCTAGAAACTCTTTGACTTCCTTCATGTTGTGGCATATCTTGTAATCTGGGTTACCCTTGATTCCATTATCCGTGAGCACTTCCCGTGCATACGCCTTACTCCACTCCAGTCTCGCTGTTGCCTTAACCGGTCCAACAGTAGCGACTCCCATATCCATAAGATAATCCGCCACTCCAAAGGACAGCGGGGTCTCTGGACCGATGAACGCGATGTCAATATCCTTGTACTTGGAGTAGTTCTCAAGCTTGGTCAAATCAAATAAATCCACATTTGTGCTCAGAGCAGCTATACCGGGGTTTAACTTCGCCATTGCAGCTGAGAGTTCAATCGGTTCTTCTTCTAGTTTTTTGGCTATGGCGTGTTCGCGTGCTCCGTTTCCTACTACGAGTACCTTCATAGAGTAACATGGAATGGTTTATGAATATAAGAGACTCCCTGATCAAGTTATATTGGTTTGTAGATATTTGTGCATGTAAAGGTGAATGCATTGCGTGGATTGATGATTGAAGACCTCGAAGACTTAAAGATGATAGCCAGACCCACCATATCCCCAGACGCCTCGAAGATACTCTACCTAGTCACAACCCCAGACGGAGAAGAGTACACTACAGAGCTAATGGTGATAGACAGAATGACCGGCGAAAAACTCTGGAACATAGAGGAGGGAAACCCAACAAACCCTGATTGGGCTCCATACGGAGACAATATACTCTATACAGACCGACAGGGAATGGAGAAAGATGAGAAAGGAACCAGTCTCTGGGTTGCCGAGAAAAACACGTCAAAACTCGTTGGTAAGTTCAATGGCGGAGCATCACAGCCAAAGTGGAGCAGCGACGGTGAGTATATCTATTTTGTCTCTGGTGTGGGAGAGGATGATCCTGATGTCAAGATAATTGATAAGATTCCAATTTGGTTTAACGGTGAAGGCTGGACCTATTACAGGACAAAACATCTTCACAGGCTCGAAGTAGCATCAGGTGAAGTATCGGTGATCTCTGAGGGGGATATGAATGTCCAGTGCTATGCTGAACATGAAGGAAAGGTTGCTTATTGTCAGTCCGCTAATCCCCTTAGACCCGGTGAATCAGACCTCATCGTATATGACATTGAGTCTGAGGAACGAGACCGTATCCTCAGCGGATACATGATCCAGAGCCTCCAGTGGAGCCCAGATGGAAACGAGATAGCCTTCACAGGCAGCGACGGAAGCAGAGGATATGCGACACATGTTACTGTTCACAAGATCGCTGTTGACGGTGGACCAGTAACGAATCTAACTGGAAAGCTTGACCGGGGCTCTAGTAGACGTCACTATCATGACATCAGAAGCATGTATGCTGGTGGCTGTGAACCCATCTGGGACGGCGATTTCATCTATTTCCCGGTCTCAAACAGTAACCGCCATGAGCTTCACAAGGTAGACCCAGACAACGGCAACATCACACCTGTGCTAATTGGACAGTATAGCATCGAAGAGTATAGCGTCAAGGATGGATTCGTTGCTTATACCCGGGTAAACACCGATAAAACACCCGAACTCTGGGTACTGGACACAAGCGAGAGACAGCTAACCAATATCAACAAGAAACTCATAGACGAGATCAAGCTCCAACAAGCGGAAAACTTCAGCTTCAAACAGAAAGACGGGGCAATAGTCGAGGGCTGGATACTAAAACCAGTAAACTGGAAGAAAGACGAGTCCTATCCTGCTGTGCTTGATATCCACGGTGGTCCCAAGAGCAAGTTTGGTGACAGCCTCATGTTTGAACACCAGCTCTATGCATCAAACGGCTACGCTGTAATCTATCTGAACATAAGGGGCAGTGGAGGCTATAGCCAAGAGTTTGGAGACATCAGAGGCGAATGGGGCATCTGGGACTATGAAGACTTGATAGCAGGCGTCAAAAAAGCCCTAGAGCTTTATCCATGGCTCGATAAGGAGCGTCTCGGAATCACTGGTCTCAGCTACGGTGGCTTCATGACAAACTGGGTAATCACTCACAACGATATGTTCAGGACAGCCATCAGCCAGAACAGCATCAGCAGCTGGACTGCCTTCTTCGGCACAAGCGACATAGGGTTCCACTTCACACCCGAACAAGTAGGAGGAAACCCATGGAGCAACCTAAACACCTACGTGGATAAGAGCCCAATTACCTACGCAAACATGGTGGATACTCCAGTCCTCTTCGTTCACAGTTGGAACGATTACAGGTGCTGGATAGACCAGAGCATCGAGTTCTACACCGCTCTGAAATACCTAGGAAAAGAAACTCAGCTTGCCATGTTTATGGAGGGACCGCATACGTTTAGATCTGTTGCTCGAATGAGTCTCAGAAAACGTAGGTACCGTTTGATGCTTGACTGGTTCGATAAATACCTAAAATAACCACCCTCTTTTAATCAGAATTTATGATACACCTATATCATAGGGCTACTATGTTTGCCCATGCCGGTCAAGGGAACATACTGCTTATGCATCGAAAACCATAGAGACCAAGTGATCAAAATAGGTGCACTGGGCGAGATAGACTTCACTAAGGGTACATATGTTTACGTTGGATCGGCGCTCAACAGTTTAATTCCTCGTCTTAAACGCCATCAAAGAACCAGTATCGGAGAACAGAATGTGATACATTGGCACATCGATTATCTTCTTAACAATGAAGATGTTAAGCTAAACTCGATATACATCATAGAGTCTGGGGAACAACTCGAATGCAGAATAGCAA
>CALGBN010000101.1 GCA_937877765.1 Candidatus Bathyarchaeota archaeon
ATCCAGGAAGTGATAGTCTTCCATACGCTCAGCAAGGAAACGCTGGCCAGCATCGTCGAGATACAATTGGATGAGGTTAGAAAGCTTTTGGCCGATAAAAAAATCAGGATGCAACTTTCGGACAAGGCCAAAGACAAGCTCATCGAGGAAGGCGGCAGCGTCATGTTCGGTGAGACACAAGAGATGAGCGGCACACAGCAGGTCTTGGCTCGTCGTGCGGTAAACAAGGAGGTCTCTGACGCCATCTATGAGATCATTGAGACACAGGAGGCCCGCCTCAAAGCCATGGGTGTTGACAGCCGTTGGATGAGCAAAGGCAATATCGACGGCGGACTAACCACAATCGAGGAGAAGAGCCTAGGCGCGGTACGCAAGGGAGGCACCAAGCCAATCCAAGGAGTATTGTTCAATGACTGGGAACGCCTTGATAAACCAACCAAACCCGGACTCTACCTAATGGATGGCCCCGGCTGGGACGTACCGAGCGTAACCCACATGGTAGCAGCAGGAGCACAGATAGTTTGCTTCACAAGTGGAAGAGGCAGTACCACTGGTCACGCTATCGCACCCGTCATCAAGATCACAGGTAATCCTGAAACATATGAGATGATGATGGACAACATGGACATCAACGCGGGCACCATTCTAGATGGAAGCGAGAGCCTCAACAGCGTAGGTCAACGTATCTACGATATGATTCGGCGGACTGCTAATGGTCGTCAGACCAAGGCTGAGGCGCTTGGATACAAGGATTATATCGTGTTTAAGCGTAGCAGGGAAGCCGAGCATATGCTGGGTCACTGCTGATTCTCTTTTTTGTATTGGCTTTCTTTTGGATTTATATTGGTTGTTTTTGGATTCCGTTTTGACTCATTTTTGGTATAGAGTCGGTTTCAAGCTTCTTTCATCGAAACAAGCTGTTTTAGGGGTTATTACATAAGCATTAAAAGTAGGCAACTATAACAAGTGGGGATGACACCCCAGTTTATTCTCGCCGCCCTATTTATCGCACTCACATCAGGATTCCTCGGAGCACTACTGGGGCTTGGAGGCGGCGTAGTAATGGTACCCCTTCTCGTATTCCTACTTGACGTACCAATCCACATCGCAGCCGGAGCCAGCATAGTAGCAGTCGTAGCAACAAGCAGCGTCTCGGCAAGCGTCTATGTCCGCGATGAAATCACAAACATGCGACTCGGAATGTTTCTTGAGATGGCTACTACCCTTGGAGCGGTCACCGGTGCAAGCATCATGGTTGGAGTCAGCGAATCACTCCTTGAAACCGTATTCGCTTTGAGTCTCCTCTATGCTGCAGTCATTATGTGGTATCAGCTTAGAAGCACAGGAAGGAGCTGGATACCAAAAGAAAACGATTGGCTTGCAAATAAGCTCAACCTTGGCTCAAGTTATTATGACTCGGCACGAGATGAGAACATAGATTATGGTGTAAGCCGTTCACTACCCACATTCCTCGTTAGTTACATTGCAGGGATAGTTTCTGGACTGCTTGGTATTGGCGGAGGAGGCATCAAGGTGCCAGCCATGAATGTTGTAAGTAGTGTGCCCATGAAGGCAGCAGTAGCTACAAGTAACTTCATGATTGGAGTCACAGCAGCGGCTAGCGCTTTGGTGTATATCAGGAACGGTTTCTGTGATGGTTTCATCACAGCACCCGTTGTATTGGGTACTTTAGCTGGTAGCTTCATAGGTGCTAAGGTAGCCATCAAGCTTAGGGGAGTTGTTTTGAAGAAAGTGTTCATCGTGATCCTACTGGTTCTTGGGATCAGGATGCTAGCATCGGGAGTTGCAGGTCTATGAATGTAAGACAATTAGAACTATTCGTATCAAACGTACTCAGGTTCGGGGTCATGACTAGTGGTATCCTCATCATGTTTGGACTCGGACTCTATATGGTTACAGGGGACATCAGTTGCCCAACAGGAGACTCATCACTACAATGGATACTATATGGTGACCCATTCTTTGCACCAAGTCACATACTATTCCTCGGGTTCCTGACACTCGTAGCAACTCCATTGCTCAGAGTAGCAGCCAGCACATTAGCCTATGTGGTAGAGAAAGACTGGGCCTATGCGGCTATAACTGGGTTCGTATTAACTGTGCTATTAATCGGGATAGTTCTGGGTTTAGGATAAAAAAGGGTTTGAGATTTACATCTCAGTGAGCACGACATCATCGTACTCTTTCTCAATCAGATACTTGTGACGAAGCTCCTCGGTGGCAAAGTTGTTGAATATCTTGCCCATCTCAGTGTCCTTGAACTTCCTTGCAACCTGTACATAGAAGTCGTGGGTTGTTTTCTCGCGTTGAGCAGCATAGATCAGTATCTGGGGATAATCCGCTTTAGGATCAAGGGGTACCTTGACCAACTGGTCCGTGATCTTCAGGTCAGGAATATTCTCCTTCAATGTCCTCATCTTGAGGTTCGCTGGGTCTTCTAGACCCTTGAGGAAGTATTCTCTGTGGCGTTTCTCATCAGCGGCGATCTCCGTTAGAAGCTTCTTTGCTCCCGGATATTTCGCCTTCTCAGCGGTCTCGGTATACAAGGTATAACTCTCTAGCTCCATCTCGGCGCCCATCTCTAGGGCTTTCTCGATGGTCCAGTTCTCAATATTCATTATTAATCATTGAACATCTCCGGTTGCGGCATATAAAACTGACTAACCCGGAAAAGCGTATAAGCTACCACCTATGCAAGTAGGCTATGAAACCCACTGGAAGCGTCAACGTCGAGATCATCGCCACAGGGGATGAGCTTATTTATGGTAGGATTGTGGACACTAACAGCCACTGGATAGCGAAAAGAGTAGCCGAGATGGGGGCACATCTAAGAAGAGTAACCATGATCGGTGATGAGCCTGAGCTTATCGCGTCAACGCTTAAAGAGGCGCTTCTCAGAGACGCGCATTTCATCGTAGTAACTGGTGGTTTGGGTCCCAGCGCTGATGATCTAACAGTGGACAGTATAGGCATGGCATTGGAACGTGAGACCATCATAGACGAGGAAGGCGCTGATAAGATTGAAGCATCATACCGTAAACGAGGAATAACAGATGATGCCACCATTAACCGTGGACGCAGGATGGCTCGTGTACTAAAAGGCAGTAAGCCCATGCAGAATCCTGTTGGCTTCGCTGTAGGTATGGCTATCGAGGTAGCCGGTAAGACGGTTTGTACTTTGCCGGGTGTGCCCGCTGAGATGAAGGGCATGTTTGATGCTCACGTTGCACCCATGATTATGTCTGAGAGCACCAGTATATTCCTCGCCAAGACATATAATATCAGCATGGTGTGGAAGGAGTTCTTCCCCATCTACACAAAAATACAGCTAGACTACCCAGACATATACATCAAAAACGCCGCAACGCCACCAGTGGAAGGCGCAGATAGAAGCAGGGTTCACACCATCAAAGTAGACTTTGTATTGGAAGCAGCAACCCATGAGGAAGCAGAGAAAAAGATGAAGAACTTCCTAGCTGATTACAAACAGCGTATAGAGGCTGCTGGCGGGGGTAGGATGGACCTCATCGCAGATAGCTGACCATTCAACATTTTACAGATAATCAATAAACTGCCATAAAGGCTTAACACGAGAAAAGTTTCATCAAATCTAGAGTATAAAAGCCGAGTGGGGAAGGCAGACCATCGGCTAGTCTCCAAAGAATAGGGTTGGAGCTTACTTCTGGGACCCAGCTGCACTGGTTTGTGCTTTTTTGTAGCTGTAGATTACCGTGGAGTCAGAGCTGCCGCACTTTGGGCAAAAAGCATCAAACATCCCTGGGCTAAACTCGGTACCACATTTGTTACATTTATACTTCATACTCGTTTTCACCTCCCTTCTTCTGCTTAACAACCAGGATTGGCTTCTTGCAGTGATTCACAACATAGTTGGAAACACTGCCGAGGAACAAACCTGTTAATCTTCCAAGACCTCTGCAACCGACTACAATGAGATCTACATCGGGGGCTTCGGAGGCTTCAAGGATCTTGTCTGGTACATATCCTTTCTTGACTAGGGTTGATACTGTGAGTTTGGGGTGTTTTGCTTTGAGGGATTTCTTGGTATCCTCAAGCATCTCCAAGTGGTGAGCCATAATTGCCTTCTCATAGTCCAGATTATAGTCCACGGTGAAGACACTGACATCGGTATATACTCTTGGGGGAGGAGGTACTACTGTCAGTATCTGGAGGGTTGCGCCCCATTTTTCAGCTAGTTGTGCTGCGTATTCTGCGGCTTCTTTTGCTGGCTCTGATCCGTCTGTTGCTACGAGGATCATTTTGTATATTTTTCTTGCCTCCAGGTTAGGGAGACGGGGGGATTAGCATATACTTTCAGCCAGTATCATTAATACTATCACATACTAATATGAAATAGTATTAGAGAAATCGAAAGTATTAACCACAGACAAAAATAATACTATACATGGAACGCCGGAAAATATCATCACTCGGCAAATACTCACTGATCGTAACCCTACCAAAAAAATGGACAAATATGAACCGACTGCAAAGCGGTGACGAAGTATCAATAGACATCCAAGGTGACGGAGCACTAGTAATCCACCCTGAACTAGAGTATACAGCTAAGGAAGACGAGGTCATCTTACCCATAAACGTGGATGAAGACGTTAAGATGATTCAGCGAAAGATAGTGGGTAGCTATCTCAACGGTTATGATACAATTGTTCTGACTTCTGGTAAGAATTTCTTAAGTGAACAACAGGATGGTATTCGCTCTATAGTAAAATCGCTTTACCTGCGCATTTATGAGTCTCATGCAAACCACATCACGTTAAAGGCGTTCATGGATGAATCACTTGCATCAATAGACTCAGGCGTTGAAAGAATGCATATAATTACCTACTCAATGGCTCGTGACGTAATCAACGCTCTTCGGGACTGGGATATTGAGTTAGCGAAATCAGTGCTTTCCCTTGAGGAAGATGTTGATCAATTCATGTTTTTCCTCACACGACTAATCAGAACAGCTGTAAACAATCCGGCGTTAGCAAGCAAACTACAGGTTTCCATGAGCGATTGTTTTGATTATCATCTTCTCATAAACAGGATAGAGTATGTTGCAGATGGTCTAACCAGCATATCTGAATCCATTATATCTCTCTATGATTATCGTGCATCAATCACCGAGGATATCATCCAATCACTAACAGAGGAAGCGACAAAGGCTATCGGCTATTATGAGTTAGCGGTTGATACTTTCTTTGAGGACTCTATTGATGGCTTGGGGGAGATTATTGATTTCGCGGATGAGAACAAGGTCCTAGATGATATACTGGAGAAGATTTCAGTTAATGGAAAAATGGACTCACATGCAATAATATTGTTCCACTCAATACTGGAAAACATACAGAGAATTAGTAATTACGCTGCAGACATAGCGGAAATAGTGATAGACAGACACTACTCTCCAGAATGAAGGAAAAAACTAGGTTCTAACCACTTTTTCACCGAGATTTAGAAAATCTTTCTCACGTTTGTAGTAAGATTCCAGTGCGTCTGGAAGGTCTTTTATTTTCAAGCTTACCTGCTCCCATGAGTCACGGTCCCTGATGGTGAGTACATCATCGTCTCGTGTGCTATAGTCAACTGCTACAGCGAGTGGTACACCGATCTCATCAACACGAGCATAACGTCTACCTATGCTTCCGCCAGTATCGTAGACGACCCAGAAACCCTTCTTCAACAAAAGGTCTCTTACTTCCTCGGCTTTCTCTTCGATCCCATCCTTGGTCACCAAGGGGAATACTGCAACTTGGTAGGGTGCGAGTTCTCTTGGGAAGTGGAATATGTTTCGTTTCTTGTTACGCTCATAATTGTTCTCCATCGCTAAGTAGGTCAAACGATCTAAACCATAGCTGGGCTCAACCACGTGGGGTACAAACCTTGTACCATCTTCCCGTAACACCTCCATGTTCTGACCTGACGCCTGCATATGGTTACTCAGATCAAAATTGGTTCTATAGGCACAGCCTGATACCTCGGTCCAGCCCCATGTATCCAGTTCTGCCTCATGATCATAGGTCTGGGCACTGTAATGGGCTCTTTCATCAGGTAAGTGTGCCCTGAATCGTTGTTTCTCCTCTGGGACACCAAGTGCGGTAATGAATTTCTGGCTAACTCCCATAAAATAGCCTTGCCACTCGGTGAGTATCAATCCTTGGTCAACGGCTTCTTTGATGGTGAGTACCTTGGGCTCCTTGACTTCTTGTGCCTCCATCTCCTCTGTATAGAGCCTGATTACTGAGTCCTTGACCTCATCATACCATGGACAAGCTGGGTCCTCCGGGTCGAAGAATAGCTCAAGCTCCATGATAGTAAACTCACGCAGCCGTAGCATTCCACGGCGTGGACTGATCTCGTTACGAGCCACCTTACTACTCTGAACCAGTGCAAAGGGTAGTTTCTCCCTGTTGTGGATATAGCCTCGTTTATAGTTTAGGAACATAGCTTGGGCTGTCTCTGGTCGTAGATAGCCGACTTCTCCGCCTGTTGCACCGATCTCAGTCTTGAACATAGTCAAGAATAGCTCTGGTTCATTGAGTTGTCCGCCACAACGTGGGCATTTGATCTTATTTTCCACCATCATTCTTTTGATGGCTTCTCCACCCAAGGCTTCAACATTCTCCAAGCCAGTCTTGTCCTCAATAAGGTGATCTGCCCTGAAGCTGTGTCCACATTGACTGCACTCAGCGCTGTATTCTTTGAAGTTCTCTAAGTGCCCTGATGCCTCAAAGACCCTTTCTGGGTTAATGACAGGCGCCTCAAGTTCAAGAAAACCCTGCCGTCTGACAAAATGTTCCTTCCAGAGATTCTCCACGTTGCGTTTGAGCTTGGTTCCTAGGTCTCCATAGGTTGTGAAACCACTCATACCGCCGTATATCTCGAAGCTGGGCCAGAAGAAGCCCCTTCTTTTTGCGATCTCTGAAATTGTGTCGTATTTGGTCTTTGGAGCCATGGTTATCAGAACCATGGATATGATTAGAAGTTATAAAAAGTTGGGGATTTTACTCGACAACTGGTCGGAACTTGTACCCGTATTGAAGGATACCTTCTTTGCCGTCTTCCTTGACCTTACGGAAGACAGCTTCGACCTTTAAGCCAGCCTCTACAGCATCAGGTGCTATATCAACAACTTGGCTCAGCACCTTACAGCCATCCTCAAGCTCGATCAACGCTACCACATAGGGTACGTACTTCTCGAACCCAGTTGGGGCGCTGCTGATGGTGGTCCATGTGACTACCTCGCCTCTTTCCGCTAGCTTGTATGGTTTGAAATCGGTTGATCCACATTTGCAGACTGGTCTCGTTGGGAAGTATTTTGCGCCACATTGGCTACATTCCTCACCCTGCAGTCTGTATCGTGGTACCTCGTTTCTCCAGTATCTTGGGACACTCATTTATCAGCCCTCCGTAACACGTTGACGGCGCAAATCGATGCCATTCCTCCCATGTTCTCGGCTACCCCGATCTTTGCGTCTGGTATTTGATGATCGCCTGCCTTGCCTTGTAGCTGCCAAGCGATCTCAGCAAGCTGATAGATGCCTGTGGCTCCCAGAGGGTTACCTCTTGCCTTCAATCCACCGAAGGTGTTCACTGGAATCTTGCCTTCCTTGTCAACATCATCGGAGTTGACGAGTTTCGCTCCTTTACCGGGCTTGGCTAAGCCTAGGCCCTCGATTCCGAGGACTCCGTTGATGCTAAAGTCGTCCTGAACTTCAGCAAGATCAATATCAGTTGCTTTGATCTTGGCCATCTTGTAGGCTCTATCAGCAGCGGTCTTGATTGCTTTCATCTCTAATGGGTCCTGACGAGCCGCGATA
Source organism: Candidatus Bathyarchaeota archaeon (assembly GCA_937877765.1). GTDB lineage: Archaea > Thermoproteota > Bathyarchaeia > TCS64 > TCS64 > RBG-16-57-9. Next base: position 7,863 of record CALGBN010000101.1, read on the forward strand.
CTAGTGTAGTCAGTGCTTACCGCGGTTCCCGCTACCTCAACGCCTTCATCGTCCGCGGGGACGAGTATCAATGATGCTGCACCGTCTCCAATGCCTGAGCATTCCATCATATGTATGGGGTCTGCCTCCATTGGGCTTGACATGGCTCTTTGTAGGCTCATCTTGAATGGGTACTGAGCGTGTTTGCATCCAACTGCGTGCTCATGGCTCTTGACAGCCATCATGCAAACTTCTTCTGGCGTGGCGTAGAGGTCCATGTAGAGTCTGTGTATCATTGCTGCGATCCCAGCCTTAGTGACACCAGTGTAGGCTGTGTACTCTTGTTCTTCAGCCATCGCCAAACCAGTAGTGACGACCTCAGGTAGAATATCAGATAATTTCTCTACACCAGTAACCATAACAGCGTCACTGTATCCGCTAGCGACTGCCTGTACTGCCTCATGGAATGCTACTCCACCACTTGCGCTACCAGCCTCGATTCTCGTAGCCGGTAAGCCGGGGGTGCCTAGACTATCAGCCATTACCGCTGCGAGGTTAAGCTGATCTTGCATCAGGGAACCGCCCATGTTACTCACATAGACCTTGTCTACCGCATCAATACCAGCATCTTTCATGGATTTCATTGAAGCCTCAGCGAATAAGCTCTGAATAGGCTTGTCCCAGTACTCAGAGACCCTGATTAGTCCAACGCCTGCTATCTTGACTTTTCTCATTTGATAATCTGCCCCCTGTTCTTGAGGTACGTGGCGTAATCCACGTACTCCTTACGCTCGATAAACGTCTCCATCTTGGGCCCCTCACGTTTCTCAAGTATCGCGTCTTGGACTGTGAAGATGAACGCGTCGCTACCGCTACCTGAGCCATAGCTGACCACGAATATCTTGTCATCAGGCTCAGCCACATCCAATGTAGCTGCTAATCCGACTGGTGTACTGCCGGCATACGTGTTTCCGATGCGTGGGGAGACCAAACCGGGCTCTATCTGGTCCATACTGAAGCCCATTATCTTTGCTGCATTAATAGGGAACTTTGCGTTTGGCTGATGGAAGACTGCCCATTTGAAGTCCTCGGGTTTGTAACCGGTCTCTTCTAGTAGTGCCTTTCCTGCGCCTGTGATGTGTTTGAAGTACGCTGGTGCGCCTGTGAACCTGTTACCGTGGCGTGGATACATCTCCTTTGAGCGTCTCCAAAAGTCAGGTGTATCAGTCACGAAGCTGTATGATGCCTCAAGATAAGCAATAGTCTCTGCACTACGTTCTCCAAAGATAAACGCTGCTCCTCCACAAGCCGCAGTATATTCCAATGCGTCCTGTGGTCTTCCCTGTGCTGTATCTGCTCCAATCGCCATTGCGTACTTGTGCATGCCACTACCCACCAAGCCTATGCACGTCTGCATGGCCTCAGTGCCAGCTTTACACGCGAACTCGTAGTCAGCCGTGGAGACGCTTGGGGTAGCGCCAATAACTTCGGCTACTATGGTTCCGCTTGGCTTGACGGCGTAGGGTTTGGACTCTGTGCCCACGTACACTGCGCCTATCTCGCTTGGATCGATGTTTGCTCGTTTTACCGCTTGTTTCGCCGCCTCAACACTAATAGTGATAGTGTCTTCGTCTAAGGCGACAACGCTCTTCTCCTCAACAGGTGCCCCGAATCCTCCCCAGACCCGGTTTATCTCTGAGGCTTTGAGTCGGTACATGGGTACGTATGCTCCGTAGCCTATGATCCCGACTTGTCTTCCAGTCTTCAATGTGATCACGTATGAATTGTTTTGAAAAGACTGCAAGGACGATATTTAAGACGCTCGACATATGGCGAAACATAAGACGTCAAAAGACGATTTTTTGGCAAGTTTTTGATAAATTTTCTAAGACAAATAGACATCTTTGATGGCGCGTAGTGATTTTAGGGTCGCCCTTAGACTATAGGGTGGCTCAAACTCTTTCACATGGTCTCGCCAGTCCTCACCCACCACCTGTATTGACTCTGGGTCAATTGGCCCGAGACCCTTCTCGGCTGATAATGCTATGTGGGGTATCTCCGCTGGGTCATATCCCATTAACCAGCTGCATACTGCGTCAACGGAGACTAGGTTTCGTCCAGCTACTACTAGGTCCATGCATACGGGGTTGCCTACTACGGGTCCGTTTCCCTCCATGCAGTTGATGCCATCAACGATTATCAGGTCGTTGTGGATCGTTTCGGCTAGGAAGGGGAGTATCTCGTTTAGGTGTTTGTGGAGTTTGCCTTTTTGTTTCCGCTGGAATACACCGTAGAGGTTCTTGATACCGAGGGTTACCAGTGTGTGGGCGCAGGTCTTGATCTTTGGTAGATTGATGAAGTAGTCGGCTTCTAGTACAGTCTTTGGTAGTCTGAGACTCGTTCCAGCGATCTGATGTTCTTCGTATCTGTCGTGACTAAGATTGATGAAGTCAACATCCCAGTCATCAAGATACCCCATGAGACCTGAGCGCTCCATACGTGTGGTGGCCTTTCCCGAGATATTATCGGATTCAACGATGACCAAATCATTCCCATTCTCACGGACAAGGTCTACAACGGCTTTGATGAGAGAGAAATCAGTGATAACCATCCCTTCTGGGTTCTTGGCGTTACAGATATTGGGTTTAATCACCACATTGGCGTCAGGTTCGAGGTTTAATCCACCTATCAGTTCTATGCTTTTTCGTACTGATTGTTCGATGTTATGTCCATGAACCAGAGAGACCTGTTCCACATCAATCACTTCCCATACTGTCCGAGACCAGTTTCATGGTTTCAAGTATATTGATCTCGTCGTCAATAGTAATCTTTGGACTTTCTTTTCCATTTACTAGTTGGTGGAAGTGGTGGTACTGGTTCTTGAAGCTCGGATGCTTGAACTTTATGAGATCAATGTACCAGCCTATACCTTTCTCACGGATAGTCTCCTGATGCCCGTTCAATGAAACCTCTAGCTTGTACGGGTTCATCATCAAATCAGAACACAGTCTACCATTCTCACACTCAACAGACACAACGAATCTTGGACGAAGACTAGTCCAACTCAGATTAGCATCAACAGACACATTACTTGTACCGAGGCACACCTTCATGTTATCGCAGACATCATAATCCTTGCACCACCAATCAACAGACTCAACCGCGTTGATGTGCCCTACGATAGGTTGAACCACAGACAAAATATGGGGTAATACATCCTCGACAACGCCGTTTTCTTTGGTTTGCCTGAAATTGGTTTCGCTTCGATAGAGTCGGAGATTATTCTCAAATGCGACCCGTATATCAGTTATATCGCCCATTGAGCCCTGTGAAAGATACTCTTCCATGAGGTTCAGACTCGGCGTAAACCTATAGTTATGAGCCGGTAAAACTACGAGTCCTGTTGATTTCTGGGCATCCTTGATCGTTAAACATCCTTTTGGGGTCTCAGTCAGTGGTTTTTCACAGATAACATGCATGTCGTGTTCCAGCGCCATCAAAGTAAGTTCCTCGTGGACTCTTGGAGGAGTGTTGATGGCTACAGCGTCGATATCTGGGTCATGGAAAAATTCTTCACTATTATTGTATGCTTTTTCTGCCCCAGACGCGGTTTGTGCTTCACGCATTCTCGCCTCATCTATGTCTAGTACCGCGGTCACAGATACATCTGGGAGTTGTTCGATGGCTCGTAGATGAAACATTGATGTGACGCGGCCACATCCGATTACACCGAGGCGAAGCATGGATTACCACCTGAATCTATGGCAGATATCAGTTAAGAGATTTACAGGTCAAGGAACTTACAGACCAGTTGATCGGCGAGTCCCTTGGGCTGGGCTAGGTTCTTTGGTTTGGGTGGGTTCTGTATGTTGCAGAAGTATTTCCAGTAGAAGTATTTCCCGACTGTTACTTCCATCTTGAGTGTCTTGTGTAGGAATACGTCTACGGTTCCCATCCATGCTCTTCCGAGGAAGCTTCCCGCGAAAGCCATTCCGAGTAGGTATGTGGCTATTGCGGCTAATAGTTGAAGACCTGTTTGGATCGTGAACATCATTTATATCACTAGCGATACACAGGAGTATCGTCAGATAAAAGCTTAACTCAGCCAAGATAATCGCTTAAAACCTCACGATACCCAAACTGGAAACTCACAAACCCACAGAGAACCAACTCAAACCAGTAAGTAGCCAAACGAGTCAACAAACTAATAGCACTAGCCACCTCCAGAGGCACACCAAGAACCACAAAAGCTCCGGCCAGTCCAGCGTCTACGATACCTAGACCGCTGGGGATAATGAAGTTTAGTTGTTGGATAAACTCGATTACTGCATAGATCAATACGATTACCCAGAAGTTGATGGGCTCATTCAGTGAACGCGACACCATATACGCTGTGATAGCCCCCGTGCTCCAGTGGAACCCCACCAAGCACAAAGACAATAGGTTCTCAAACGGTTTTTCCCGTAGGGTATTGAGGCTCTCATGTATCTCGTTTACAAACTCCTCAAAGCTACTTAACCCGAAACGACTGCTGTAGAGATATTTCTCAATCTGGTTTTTGAGCCAGTCTGGGCTTCTCTGGTATAGATTCATCAATCTATTGGGGGATAGAATCAGGGCGAACATGGCTGTGTTTGATAACGCGAATATGACGGCGAACCAGATGTACTCGTGTCTTATTGGAATCGCTGACCCGTTGACTAAGTGTACGATTATTGCGCCGAGGCTGATCATGAACCCGAAACTGATGAAATAATACACCTTGCTTACAATAACAGAGGAAACAGCCTTACCTAGATTACCGCCCTCCTTATCGTGTATCAAATAAGCTCTGACAATCTCAAACCCCGATGGAAAAGGAAGTATCCAAACAGCGAAGAGCCCCGTAAAACTGATCTGAATACTCGTCCAAAGGCTGCTCTTGAAGCCGAGGCTCTTGAGAATTATATGCCATGAGGCTGAGAGAAATACCAACCCAAGATAGTTTACGGCAACAGCTGCAGCGAACATCCATGGATTAAATCTCCCTACCTCGGTTAGCACCTTGAATGGGTTCGTATAGACTAGGTAGAAGATGAAGAGGATTACGCCTGTTATCAAGAAGAAAAGACTCCATTGATTCCTCTTCATAATTATCCCAATTGAAGGGCAAATACATGAATAAAAAATATAGAGTAAATTAATAGCGGAAACACCCAAGAATACAACATGGATAGCTTCGAGGAGCATCTTTCTGAGAACAAAGACAAAAAGATGGCTGTAATTACTCCGGGAGGAAACCACGGAGACACCCTGATTCACATGGGGCTAATAAAAAAACTCGAAGAATACAACATCAACTATACTTGCTTCAACCTCGAACATCTATACAAGAAGAACCCAGTACTAGGCGCAAAATATCTGATTAACATTGGATTATGGAAACTGGGCTCTGACAACGGATTCAGGTTACTCAACCTACCAGAAGATACCGAAAGGATCCTCTTCGAAGGAGGCGGCTACATGAACGATATCTGGTACGGACCAGCACTTTTAAGGCAAGTAATGAAACGTAACCCCCAACCAGTAACAGTTGGCCCTCAGAGCTACCTGTTTACTAAAACCAAGTTCGACCAATACTTTACAGATAATCGCCCGGTACATCTATTCTGTAGAGAAGAATACAGCTATACACATCTTAGTGAAAAGGGGCTTCCCGATAATATCGCGTACAGTGTCTCCCCTGAACTCGCTCTATACCTAACAGTTGAGGACCTAACGGAATATATTTCCGAGAATAACTGTGGATATGAGCTAGTTGCCTTCAGAAGCGACAAGGAATCAGCGTTAAACCCTGTTGCAAACAGCAGAGTTATGGGTCTCTGTAAAAACCCGGTAGTCTCTGATGTTTCAATGGTGGGGACAATGAAAGACTTCGTTTCATCGGTTTATAACGCAACACAAATCTATACAGATCGGCTTCACGTAGCCATCTTATCCAAGATACTTGGTAAAAAAGTAGTTCTCTTTGGTAACAAGTACCATAAGAACAAGGGGGTCTGGGAGCTTAGCCTCAAAGACCACGTTGAATACGTTGAGTCTAATGGTGGGTTTTAATAACCCAGACAACGAAAATTAACCATGGTCCAAGTGAGTGAATATCCTTCACTCAGCGTAATAGTGCCTGTATTGAATATGGGTAAAAACATCAGGGCGACTCTTGAATCCCTGATAAAACTAGATTACCCCAGAGACAACATTGAGATCATTATAGTCGATGGACAAAGCAAGGACAATACACGAAAAATAGTCAAAGAATACCCAGTGCAGCTTGTAGACCAAGAAGGAAAAGGACTCAACGCAGCACGAAACACTGGCATCAAATACAGTAGCGGCGAGATTCTTGCATACACCGATGGAGACTGTGTAGTACCTCGGAACTGGGCGAAGAAAATTGTCGAAAACTTTGAAGACCCATTTATAGGCTTCGTAGGAGGCACAATGGAAGGCTACGATAGGACTAGCGTTCTGAGTAACTATATGGATGAAAGCCTTTTCCAGTCAACCCCCGGCTTCAGAATACGAATAGAGACAACCGACCTTAAACTCATGCAGTTCCCAGCCGGAGCTAACATGGCGTTCAGAAGAAGAGCCCTCGCCCGGGTAAAATTCTTCGATGAAAACATAACATATGGATTTGATGACTTGCAGCCGGTAGAGGCAATGGGATTCAAGGGTTTTAGGATAGTTTTAGACCCTGAGGTGAGCATACTCCATCAGCATAGGAGCACACTTAGAGAGTTATTGAAACAGCACTTTAACTATGGGCGCGGGGGCTCATTGTTGATCATCCATAAGCGTGCAAGTATTTTGGCGAGCTGGTATGCGGCCTATCTGATTAGCACCTTAGCTATTCTGGGGATACTGAGTTTCCTTCTCTATATTGGATTTAAGATAAATCACCCGTTGCCGTTCAATCTGGCTTTTGGCGTCGCTGGTATCTTCTTCGCGTTTAACACAATCTATTATCTGCCGGTGAGTATTCGCTCGCGAAAACTCTGGAAGATAGTGGTTTATCCAGCGCTGGACATATTACGGGGAATAGCATTCACATTGGGGGGACTGCACCAAATGATACAGTCACTAAGCCAAAAAGTGGTCTAGTTGGAAGAAATACGCCTACGTGATGCCGTCGAAGGAGATTTGCCTCTGATACATTTGATAGAGGAAAAAGTATACCCTGCTCCATGGACACTCAACTTTTTTAGAATAATATTTCACATGAACGAGGACTTGTTTATCGTCGCGCTTGATGATGAACGTATTATAGGGTATACCGTTGGGGAGATAGAGACTTTGGGGCGAAAAGAATCACCTAAGAAGGCGGGACATGTGTTGAACATTGCGGTTCGCGGGGAATATCAGGGAAAAGGTGTGGGAACCATACTCTTGGATGAAGTTGAGAAGCGGTTCAGGACGAAGGGTGCAAACATAGCTTATCTTGAGGTGCGTGAATCAAACGAGAATGCTCAGAAAATATACCGTCACAGAGGCTATCAGTATGTAAGAACCTCTGAAAACTATTATGGAGACGAGGACGGCTATATAATGACCAAGAAGCTGGACCATTAGCCTTTATACTTCATGTCGTTGTTTCTAGGTGTAATACGGTGATTATTGTTGACCGAGATACGTGTGGTTATCGCTGGCATAGGTAACAGCGCCTCATCTTTACTTCAGGGCGTTCAATACTATTCGGAGAATGGGAACAGCATTGGACTACTTCATGAGAAACTAGGCGGGTACACTGCAGGCGACATCAAACTAGTAGCAGCATTCGACGTAGACAAGAACAAGATAGGCAAGGAGGTCTCTGAAGCCATCCACGCGGAGCCAAACAAGGCGCCCAAGATGGTCGAACTCAAGAAAACCGGTGTAACCGTGCAGATGGGTCCACACCCGGATTCTCTGAATGGAAACACCATGAGTCAGATCGTTCTAGCGGAAAAAAAACCAGTAGACATAGCCAAAATTCTCAAGGAGACCAAGGCAGACCTCTTACTGAACC
>CALGBN010000102.1 GCA_937877765.1 Candidatus Bathyarchaeota archaeon
GGTTAGAATTGTGTTTGCTGCTGGGGCTTCGTCTATGATGGCTTTTATCAGGTAGACTCTGTTGATGCGAGTAAAGCCTTCTTTTACTTCTTGGGTTACCTCTGCGTCTTCTGCGAAGTCAATACTTCCTGTCAGTGTTATGGGTGGCTCGTCGGCATAGCCTGATGTCAGTGTGATGTTTCCTATGGATACTTCGCTGCACTGGATTGGTGTGGGGGAGTACATGTTTAGTTCAAGGTTGTCGATTTTGGTCTCGTGGAGCTGTATGTTTTGGGGTGTGTTTGGCTGTGCCCAGTCTAGTATGAGTTGCGTTGTCTCTGTGTTGTTTGTGCGTAGGTTCATTCCAGTGGTGCCGTAGAGGCTGATCACTCTGTGTGTTGTGTTTGTGAGGTGTATGTTGAAGTCTCCGAGCCATGCTGCAAGGTAGTCGATTTCTGAGTCGTCGATGAATGCCCAGCTATAGTCCATGAGACTTAGATAGTAGATTTTTGTGTTCTGGGTCTCTATTGCTGAGTCTCCCATTATCTGGACCATGTCCAATACCGTATCATGTGCTTCGAGTTTCCCGTCAATCACCATTATGTTCGGTGGGTATAGCAAAGTGGTGTTTAGTAGCTTGGTCTCGTAGGGATTTTGCCCTGATTTACATAGTTGACTTTGGTTGAAGCTGGTGTGGTATCCTGTGAGGGTGTTATTGACTTGGACCCGGGTGTTCTCGTATACTAGGGTGATTCGTTCGATGGTGGATCGTGTTATGGTGGGGTCGAATAGGGATTGTGATCCGAATTCGTTGATAGTGGAGTCTTGTATTTTGCATGTACTGGTGTCTATTATTCTAATGAATCCTATTTTGGAGTCCGTTATAATGAGTTTTGTCTGGTCTGAGGCTCCGATTCCCGTCAGGTAGCTGCTCTGGTCTAATCCACTTAGTTCTGATCCGCTGAATAAAACTGAGGCATTTTCTGTTGCCTGAATGCTTCCCGTATCTCCTAGCTTAATGGTGCTGTTGATGACATGCAAAACACTGTTTCCCTGTAAATTGCATTCACCATCACTTGATTCAATGAATGTAATGGTCGTGTTAATGATGCTTAGTGACGCGTTTCCATCTAGACTCAATCCGCCTTCTACATAGTAGTGTCCGTTTTCGATGGTTTGTTGCTGGTTTCCTGTTAGCTGAATTGTAATGGAGTTGTTTTGACTATGTGCCAACATGGGGGATACTAGCAGTAGTATTACCAGTATAGTCCTGATCAGATGTTTCATCTATCTTAGTTTCAGATTAGTCCAAATATAAGTGCTGAACCCAGACCTGAGCCATCAAAGTAACCTCTATAAATGATGATCTGAGTGATTCATCCATCCTTTTAGGTGAAAAACAAGTGAAATATCGAAAATTTGGTAAACTAGACTGGGATGTCTCAGCACTCGGCTTCGGAGCCATGAGGCTACCCATCATCGGCGGAGACAGCAGCAAGATAGATGAACCCCACGCAATCAAGATGATCAGATACGCCATCGACCACGGCGTAAACTATGTTGACACAGCATACCCCTACCATAGTGGGCAAAGCGAGTACCTTGTAGGTAAAGCCCTCAAAGACGGTTACAGGGAGAAGGTTAGGCTTGCCACTAAGATGCCAAGCTGGCTAGTGGAAGAATACGCTGATTTTGACAAGTACCTAAACGAGCAACTTGGTAAACTGGACACTAGTCATATTGATTATTATCTGCTCCACGGATTGAATAAGAGCCGCTGGCCAAAACTCAAGGAGCTTGGAGTCTTTGAGTGGGCTGAGAAGGCTAAAGCTGATGGACGCATCAAGTATCTTGGCTTCAGCTTCCACGACGACTATGATTTATTCGAGAAGATACTGGAAGACTCTGACCAGTTCACCTTCTGCCAGATACAACTCAACTACATGGACACAGAGTACCAAGCAGGAATCAAAGGCTTGAAGCTTGCAGCATCAAAGGGCTTAGCAGTTGTTATCATGGAGCCTATCAAGGGCGGAAAACTAGCAGTAACCCCACCAAAAGACGTACAAGCGGTATGGGATAAGGCTGAGAAGAAGCGTACCCCAGCTGAGTGGGCTCTCCAGTGGGTCTGGAACCATCCTGAGGTATCAGTGGTTCTCAGCGGTATGTCCGAGATGAAGCACGTTGAGGAGAACGTGGAGTACGCTGGTCGTAGTGGACCGAACACATTGACTGATAAAGAGCTTGCGTTGATCAAAGAGGCTAAACAGGCTTACCTGAATCTGGGCTTCGTTGGTTGTACTGCTTGCAGGTATTGTATGCCTTGTCCGCAAGGCGTGGATATTCCGGGAATTCTGGGACTCTACAATGAGTACTATATGAGTGGTCAGAGCGACGAGATCAAACAGAAATACTGGACGAAGATCACTCCCGAGACTCACAGCAGCAACTGTATTGCGTGTGGAATATGCGAGGAAAAGTGTCCACAGGAACTACCTATCAGGAAGTTCATGGGCGAGACACAGCGCATGTTCACCAAACCCGAATAATCCCAATTTTATTTTCTCCTATTTATTTAAGAACAAGAAACCTGCATACTTCTCAATCAGGAGAGGAGCAGTCACGGATTTCGATCTAGAACATTATCAACCATTGCCTGTACGCTACGAGCTACGGTACATGATGCTCAAACACATTAAGGAAGGCAAAGACCCTTTACCAGACATTCAAGGACGAGAAGAAACAAAAAACGACGTAATACGTGCAGTTCTCAGCGGAAGCTACCCATACCTAGTAAGCCGTGAAGGCACAGGCAAGACAAGACTAGCCGAAAGCCTAGCGAAACTCCTACCCCCCGTGCCA
>CALGBN010000103.1 GCA_937877765.1 Candidatus Bathyarchaeota archaeon
TCGTGGGCTCGGAGATGTGTATAAGAGACAGCTGTTACGCCTGTTGGACGTGGCTTAGACCTCACTGAATATGATTATACTCTGTTTTCTGAGGTGAAATGCAGAGAGATTCTTAGAGACCTCGGTCTGGGGCCAGATGGTTCGGTTTATCCTTGCTGTGGGCCTCTTGCATCGAAGATAACCCTTGGCAACATTAACGAGAAGTCATTGAAAAAAATACTAGAAGAAGCTGAACAAAACCCATTTTTTGCTTCTATCCGAGAAGGCGCGCCTGTATCGGGTGTTTTTACCTCAAAATGCCACGCATGCCTCTCTCTACGGGAATAAGATTGGGAAGGAAGCCCTTTCGGGCTCAATGGCGTCACCCATTAGCTGGGTTACAGAAACAGAGAACCAACGTGAATCTATAACCGCTTGTATGTAGTCAACGCCTACACACTACCTTCAAGACGCCTACGGAGGAAACCAATCTTCCCAAGATAGCTCCCGTCAAGAAGATAAGCGTCATAATTATCCATATCAACGATTCCTCCCCTGAACAAAGGACCCAGCAGGCTCTCAGGTGACTCGCTGTTAACAGGTAAACCACCAAGCAAGTCATTGAACATTGGCATAACGATGAGTTCTGGTGTCCCCTCCTCAAAACCATATTCCTCATAGAAGGCGTTCAACGGCTCCTCCTCAGGCTCTAGCTTTACATTATCCTGTGCAAGGAAGGCTCTGGCGAGTGATTCCGGGTCTAGAGTGCCTCTTATCCACGTTGGCTGGGTAATCCTAATACCAATAGGTGTGCTTAGCATCACTGTTGGATGATTATGCGCCATTATCACCGCATCAGCGGTCATTATCTCTGGTCTTGGCCAAGCATGCCCATGCATGGCTGCTACCTTGAACTCGTCTCCGAAGATAACTCCCTTTGATGTGTGTAGTGTTACCTGTTCTGGGAGATACTTCTGGATATTTGCGTCATGGTTTCCACGAGTGACATCAATATTATCCACAGCCTCCAACAAGGTCTCAAAGAACAAAGGTATCTCGCGTTTCTCTTGGAAGCTCGTTGATGGAACTCCGTGTTTAACATCACCCAATAATATGAGTCGGTCTGGATGGTATTCCTCTAAGAGGAACATGAGTTCGTTTAGTATTCTGTTCCACTGATAGGGTATATTGATGCCTTGTTTGGCGAGATCATATTCTAGTCCGAGGTGTAGGTCGGCTGCCATCAATACTCGTTCACCTGACTCTACCATGAGTGCTGGATGTGGAGTGAGTAATTTGATCAAACCTTGTTCCTCGGCTATCCCATTAGGGTATAGGTGAAATATATACAAGTGGATATCTGTGTATGGCTTCACTCATCGGCGTCGGGGATAACACATTCGACAGATACCTTGATAGAAACAACATGTATCCCGGCGGTAACGCTGTTAATGTTTCCGTATTCTATAGGCGTCATGGTGGAAAAGCGGCTTATCTTGGCTGGGTGGGTAATGATAGACGGGGAACACTGTTATTGGAGGCGCTTCGCACTGAGGATATTGATGTCTCGCGTTGCAGAGTAGTTGATCATCCTACTGGGCGCTGCGATATTGAGCTACGAGACGGAGACAGACAGTTCAAGGGCTCTATACCCGGTGCTAGAAAGCTCATCAAACTAGAGAAAACCGACTACGATTACGTCTCCGGGTTTAATATAGTTCATACTAGCATCTACAGCTTCATCGAACCATACCTAGCTGAGTTAAGTAAAGCCTCTAAGCTTCTCAGCTTTGATTTTAGCTCGGATTGGACTCAAAAGTATCTTGAGGATGTTCTTCCCCATGTTGACGCTGCTTTTCTGAGTGCTCCGAATCTCGATGATGTTGAGCTTGAGAAACTCGTCAAGTGGATATACTCTGTGAATCATGGTCTCGTGGTAGTTACAAGAGGCGAACTTGGATCACTTGCCTATGATGGAGACAGGGTTTACTCTCAAGAAATTGTCGAGACCAGTGTGGTTGATACTCTCGGCGCGGGAGACAGTTACATAGCAAGGGTTCTCTACGAGACTCAGCGTGGCACTGAGCTAGATGAAACAATGAGGCGTGCATCTGAGTCCGCAGCCGAAACCTGTGGCTATTATGGTGCTTGGGGTCACGGTGCATCTATTGAAGATGCTTAAAACAGTGTAATCCTTGTATCAGTTATGGCTGTCTCGCTGCATGAACATCTGTCACTGGAGCAGATTCTCAGGGATCTGCGTATCTCGCGGGAGATTTCAAGACAGAACTGGCAACGGCTAAGGCAGCTTTTTGGAGACCGGTTTGATAAGGCTTGGCGCTTGGTTACTGAGAACCGTGTGAAAAAATATGTTTTCAAGCCTAGTGGTAGAGTGCTCTGGGTGGCTATTGGTCAGCACGCCGAGTATCTGATTTACAGTAACGCTGGCTACTGTAGCTGTAGTGATTTCTATTTCAGGGTCTTGGATCACGAGAAGGCGTATTGTTATCACTTGTTGGCTCAGAAGCTGGCAGAGGCGTTGAAGCATTATGATGTAATCGAGGAAGAGGATGAAGCGTATGATATTCTTCTAGGTATCTGGAAGGAGTATAGTGTCCAAGATTAGAGTAGCACATAAATAGGAACCATGTTTCTCATATGCGTATGACGATTCCAGTACTCTTTGATTTCGCTGAAGGCGCGATAATATTACTGTCGCTTACTGCCCTCGCTTTGGCATTTTATTATATGTATGCGACTGAGGCAAAGCGTAGCCAGAAGTAGATGGTTACCGTCTACTGGTGGGAATTTCTGGGAGAAATTTTCTCATATGAGTTTGTGTTACTTGTTGTGACTTAATTTATATTATGCGTGGGTGAGTTATTTCTGACGTTTATGTCCACGGAAGACATCATAAAGCGAATACTTGCACTGAAGCCGAATCTTACAGAGGAAGCAGTAAGAGAACTTATTGAACAAGAACGAGCAAAAGCAGCCGGATTACTCACAGAAGAAGCCGCAGCACATCTAGTGTCCAGCAATCTTGGTATAAACGGCGCAGGAGAACGTATCGAGGCTAAGCTTAAGATCGCTGATCTTACAGCTGGGCTTAGTGATGTGAGTCTCACTGGGCGTGTTATACACATCTTCCCGAGCAGGACTTTTGACCGGGATAACAATAGGCAGGGCAAGGTTCTCCGGTTGATTATCGGTGATAAGACAGGCTCAGTGGTGGTGGTCTTCTGGGATGATAAAGCGGACCACGTCGAGGCATCAAAACTCAAACCCGGCAAGATAGTCAGAATACTCCACGGATACAGCAGGGAGCGAAGAGGAAACATCGAGATCAACATAGGAAACCGTGGACAACTCTTCATGGAGCCCATGGACGCAGTAGAAGAAGACTATCCAAAGCTAGAGAGCTTCTTCCTAACTCCAGCAGATGTCCACGCTGAAGGCTTTGTTAACCTTGAGGGCGTAGTTATGGATAGTTTCCCACCATCTACCTTCCAACGCCAAGATGGCTCTGAGGGTAAGGTGGGCAGACTGGTTCTTGAGGAAGGTGGTGCGCGCATCAATCTTGTTCTCTGGGATGATAACGTGGACGAGTACGGAAGCTTGGAGAAGGGAACAAAGATTCAGATAATCTCCGGGAACGTACGTACCAGTAACATGGGCAACCCCGAGGTTCACGTCGGCTGGGATACGGCTATCAAGATCGTTGAAAAGGGTGTGAAACCCGATGAACCAGTACCCTTCTGGACCAAGATAGGAAGCCTGAACGAAAGCATGGGCAGCGTAAACGTCGCGGCGATAGCCTCACAGATAGGCGAGGAGCGCGAGTTTGTCCGAAGAGATGGTTCCGAAGGTAAGGTTGTCAGTGTTCTCCTTGAGGATGATACGGGTACTGTAAGGCTTAGCCTCTGGGATGATGACGCGGATAAGGCAGCCGAGATAGAGACCGGTGCAATGATAGTAGTTGAGAACGGTTATACAAGGTCAGGGTTCGGCGGCGGCGTTGAGCTTAATGTTGGACGAAATGGACGCGTACACATCGATCCAGAGGACTTTGAGATGGAAATACCTGAGTTCGAGCGTAAGATAACCGAGATTATCGATCTACGTGAAGGTCAAAGAAACGTCACCATACGTGGACAGTTACTTGATGACCCTGTACAGCGAGACATTGATACTTCTAGAGGTCCAGCATCTGTTACCAACTTCAGGATAGATGATGGCACAGGTGAGGCACGTGTTAGCCTCTGGCGTGAACACGCCGCTGTCTCTTATACACATCTGACGCTGCCGACGAATTAGACGGTGTAGATCTCGGTGGTCGCCGTATCATTAA
>CALGBN010000104.1 GCA_937877765.1 Candidatus Bathyarchaeota archaeon
GCGAGGGCGTTGGCTGAGAAAATTTATGAGAGCGCAGATATGGAGCAGAAAAAGAGTTTCAAACCAAAACTCTATGATGGCACCTTTGAGAAACTAGTTGAACTTAAGAAGGTTGGTTTCAAGCTTGGGATAGCAACCAATGGTGTGACCAAGATTACCAAGGAGATGCTTGCTGGGCTCGGATTGGGAGATGTTTTCAGTGTGGTTGTTGGGGCTGATCTTGTTGATCGTAGTAAACCTGCTCCGGATATGATTATTTTAGCTTGCGAAAAGATAGGTGTTTCCCTCACGGCTTGTGTGTATTTCGGTGATCAGTATACGGATATGGCGGCGGCGAATGAGGCAGGTGCCTTGAGTGTTGGTGTCAGAAACCACGATCTAGCTGAGAAAGGTGCGGAAGAGACCATCAGTCTCGTTAAGGATATTGTGGCTGGATAGAGAATCTATTTAACGCAAATCACACTTCAATAACACCAAGAAGAGGTTACAGATTTGCCCATACTAGACGAATACATCACAGTGAAAGAGATGGTGGCAATCGAGATGAACTCAGAATATCTCGGTGTATCAACCCAGCTAATGATGGAGAACGCTGGAAGAGGCATCGCCAATGAGATCGCAAAAAGATTCCCCAAGACAAGCAAAATAGTCTCAGTATCTGGGTTAACAGGAAACGGTGGTGACGCATTCACCGCTGCCCGACACCTCGCTGCAATGGGATACCCTGTTGAATCACTTGTGCTTGGTGACCCCAAGAATATCACACTCGACAACAGCCGAGTCAACTACAACGCTGTAGCTCATATGCAGGACAGCATCAAACTCACACCAATCAAAGACAGCAGCCTCATCCCAGACATAAAAGCAGAAGTAATCATAGACGGACTCATCGGAACAAGCCTCCACGGACCACTAAGACCACCATTCCTCCAAATGGTACAAGCCATCAACAAAGCAGCCGCCTACAAAGTATCAATAGACATACCCACCGGAATGGAGGCAGACACAGGAAAAATATATGGAGAAGCCGTGAAAGCCGACCTAACCCTGACATTCCATAAACCGAAACTAGGCTACAAACATAACCCAAAAGCCACAAAGGAGTTGATCCCCACAAGCATCGGTATCCCACCAGAGGCAGAGTACTATATCGGACCCGGTGATGTCTGGATGCTCCACCAGTATAGACAACCAGACAGTCACAAGGGAATGTGGGGAACCCTACTCATGGTAGGCGGAAGCGAGACATACTCAGGAGCACCTACCCTAACATCCCTTGCAGCCTACAGGATGGGACTTGACCTAGTATATACAGCCGTACCGGAAACCGCTGCAACAGCTGTAGCCTCAGCAAGTCCAAGCATGATCACAATCAAGCTCAAAGGCGAGAGACTCACCCCCGATAACATCAAACAACTAGAAAAGACACTTGACAAGGTATCAGCGGTAGCTATTGGACCCGGGTTAGGAGTAGCCCCTGAGACTGTTGACGCAGTTTCTAAGCTAGTTGAGATGGTAGAGAAGAGAAAACTACCCTTGGTTTTGGACGCTGATGGTTTGAAAGCATATGCAGAGAACCCAACTAAACTCAAAACACCTGCAGTATTCACACCCCACAGCAGAGAATTCAAGCTATTAACCGAGAAAAAAGCCGAGGGAACACACCTAGAAAAAGGATTAACAGTCGAGAAAGAAGCGAAACGTCTAGGCTCAGTGATTTTACTTAAAGGAAGCGTAGATGTTGTCAGCGATGGAAAATATACTCGCTATAACTGGTCAGGTAACCCCGGGATGACCGTAGGGGGAACAGGTGATGTACTAACTGGTATAGTCGGAGCCTATCTTGCACAAGGCGCTGATCCTTTCTATGCTGCAGGGGCAGCGGCTTTCATCAATGGAAGAGCGGGGGATCTAGTAAAGGACGAGAGAGGTTACCATTTGTTGCCTGAAGATTTGATTGAAAAGATTCCGGCTGTGGTTGAGGATTGTATCAGCCACAGGGTCTAAGGAAGTAGAGGCTGGAGGTTTTTATCCAGTAAATCAGCTATACGGTCCATTGGTAGCTTTAAGTCGTCATGGGTTGCGTACCTGTTGATGTTCATTAACATATCCACGTAAGGACGCTGTCTAACTCCCGGGTAATCGGTTCCAAAGATCATCTTATGGAGAACCCCCATATTCAACGCAGTCAACAGATCTTTCCAGAGCATAAACAAGAAACTGGGGTGATTAACATCACCATATGGCCAACTAATGTCACAGTACACGTTCTTGTGTTTACGAGCAACATAGATGGTCTCGTCTACCCTCGGGTATCCAATGTGAGCTAACACGATTTTCAGATCAGGGAAACATTCAGCAACCACATCTATCTGCGCTGGATCATTGTGATACAGGTAATCATAGGGTACTGGCATGCCTGCGTGGTGGAACATTATAGGCATCCCAAGCTCAGAAGCGACCTCATAGACCTTGAATGCGTGAGTATCATCGGGCTTGTAGCCGTCACTACATGGATACAGTTTCAATCCGTGGAGTCCTAGTTCCTCACGTTGCATAAGTGCCTCCTCATCGGTTCCGTTTTGAATCGGGTTAACATAGCCAAAGCCGATGAACCTGTCTGGTGCTTGACTACAGAAATCTGCTACTTGTTGTGGTGTAGTGCGTTTGTCGCTTAGGACCACGGCTTTATCTATTCCCGCCTCTTCGAGGTCGGCTATGAACTCTTCTTTTGAGACGCTGATGATGGTTGGGTTAGCTGGGTCACTGTACTCGGTTATGCTGATGTGACAGTGGTAGTCTACCTTGGGTATTCCACGGTTCTCAAGGCTATGTTGCCTTGTGAGCATTGCTGTATCTATCGCAGTCAAGGTGTTTCAAAGAAAAGAGATGTGTTTTGCGGTTAAATATTATCGCCTAACAGGCAATAATTTATGGGCAAATCTACGCCCAGATTTACTGATATAAGCCTCAGCGTAACCAACCCCACAACAGCGTCCATATTCCCTGAACTTATGCATATAATTCTCAATAACTCTGTCTAGGTAGTCGCCTTGCTTATCTTTTGGTTTACCCCAGTCTCGCCACTGTGTCTATATTCTATTGTTCACCTGTGACTGTTTCCAGTGTTCCCGGTTTTCACCACTTTGGGGGTGTCTCCTAAACTGGTGAAAACGGTGAAAAAGTGAAAACGGTGAAAAACTGGGTTACAACTTGTAGTTATCGGTCTAATTTATAGGGTTTATTGTAAGAACGAGTCATTGTTTCTGAACCCCTAAAAACAAGGTAATTGCCACTTATTTAGTCAAAAAGTACAAATGATCACCAATCCGGGTACGTTACTAATTGTTTGTTCTCCCCAGCGTATTCAGAAACCGTGTTCAAGAAATAAGATCAAAGTCATACATCTACGCGTTTTTCTCTATGAAATCACTATACCATTATGAAAGCAAAAAACATAGTATCCACCGGTTTGTTTAAAGTAAATAAAAAAAGGGGTTTGGTTTTTGGCTTTTAGCCTGCGATTCGTCTACTGATTTGCATCAGTGAGACGATTGCTGCGAGTGCTGCTACTAGTGCTGCGCCGATTGCGCCATAGACGAGAGTTGTTAGACCGTTGGCTGCATCCCTTGCTGCGTTGGCTGCTTCTGCTGCATCAGATGCTGCCTGACTTGCTGTGTTAGCTGTCTGGGCAACTGTCTGTACTGCTTCTGCTGCCTGCTGGGCTGCGGTTACTGCCTGCTCTGCGATGGCTGCTACATCCGCAATGTCGCTCTTGACGTCATCGAACTCAGCGGTTACATCACTTAGCTGGTCAGCAATGTCTGTAATCTGGTTATTCAAGTCTGCGACCTGTTCACCGATTACTGACTCCGCTGCTGCTTCAACTGTGAATACACCGCTGTCTAGTTCATCTCCATTAACATCAATCCATTCCCAACTCCATTCACCTAATGGTGCATCTGTGCCTAGCTCCATCAACTGACCGTTTGATAACTGAGTATAATATGGAACAACTTTGAAGTCTCCTACTTCAACCCATGTGTTAAACTGGGTCGTGTTCCAATACAAGTTACCGCTTGGGTCATAGATCTTGATGAATGACTTCTTCTCTGTAAAACTAGTTTGGATATCAAATCCAACAATGTCACCTATATTATAGGTTGATTTCTTGGATGATATCGTTTGTGTTTTACTCACTAGTGTAAAGGAGGTCTGTGCAAACAGGTCCTTACCATCTGTACAGTTAATTGTGTATGATCCAAGACTCAATGTATCATCGTCAGGAACACCCCAATATCCTGTAAAGTTACCGTCCTCTGTTGTCTCTACCGCAGTGCCACCATGTGTAACATCCATATCCCATGAATCTGTATCATTATACAATACGAATGTAAGTTCGGTTGCATCAACTGCTGAGAAGTACTCTCCATCGATTGTTACGTTATAATCGTTTGGAGCAACAACGGGGTCTAGTTCCAACATCGATTTTTCTGTAACTGTGTATGATGTAGTTACCTCAATATCTTCGTTGATATCTAGTACAGTTATTGTGTACACACCAGGTTCAACGGTTGGTACTGTGAATGTGTTTGTGACGGTTCCATCTGGATCAACGTCCATGGATTCGTCCCATTCAGGAGCTTGTTCATCTCCAAATGTAACGTTGAATTTTCCATTATTTGTTGAAAATCCGCTACAAGTTAAAGTTACTTGTTCACCTGTAGGTCCGCTACTTGGGTTTACGAATGCAAACATTGTGCCAACACGGAATGTTGTAGATGCGTTTATGTTGTAATCTGGTGACTCAACCCATAACACATATTTTCCTGAAGCAATTCCAGGAATCTGGAATGTACCTGTAAAGGTACCATCGTTGTCTGTTTCCCAATCCTCAAGATCTGTACCGTTTAGATATCCAGTTACTTCTCCATCACTTACTGCAGAGTAGTTCCAACCAGATACTGAAATTGTAGATCCTTGTGGTCCGTAGGCAGGAGTTGACTCTATTTCAGGTAGACCATCTACCTCAAATGTTGCTGTAGGTGTGCTTAACCCGTCGTTTACCATTAATTTGTATTCGCCGGTATCCATCTCATCATTTGTCGTTGTGTTCCATCCTGGAATCACAACATCAAATTTGATTTCACCATTTGAACGAACATCTACTGGTCCATCCACGACGTAACATTTCACTCCACCGAGGGTAACATTATCCATACCAATCTTAACTGTATCATCAAGTCCTCTACCTTCAACTTCAACAACTGTCCCTGTAGGACCATTGTCTATGTCGATAGATATGGCTGCACCAACAGTAAAGGTTGTATTTAATACCGAAACACCGTCTTCATCTAAAACAGTGAAGTTATATACACCGTAAGAAATGTTAACACTTGGTACATCAAATTTTGCTGACCAAGTTCCTACGTTGTCAGATTCTGGAGTGCTTGGTGAAGTGCTAATTGTTTCGTTAACGATTGTTTGGTTCGTCATACGAACATATACAATCTCTACCTCATCACTGAAACCGTAACCAGTAATTGTAACTTCATCACCCTGTAGGGCTGAATCGACATTAAACTCAATTGAAGCATTTACTCTGAATGCATCATCGTCCTTATCGAGATCTCCAGTGTAAGTATCTTCAACATATAGATAGTGATTACCATTTACTGCCTCAGGAACATCAAACCAGACTTCCCAACTTCCATCATTTTCTGCTTCAGTTGTGTTAAGAAGGCCCATTCTTCCGTTCCAAGCTTTTGGTGAATCCCAATATAGTTTAACATCATATCCACCAGTTCCACCAGTTCCAGTAACTACGACAGTATCCCCATAGACTCCGCTTGCGACGTCTGTGGTAGGATCACTGATAGAAGCAGAAACTGGCATCAATGGTACGAGTGATAGAATCATTGTTGTTAATACTAGTAGTGTTATCGCTTTTTTACCTGTCTCTTATACACATCTCCGAGCCCACGAGACCTCTCTACATCTCGTATGCCGTCTTCTGCTTGAA
>CALGBN010000105.1 GCA_937877765.1 Candidatus Bathyarchaeota archaeon
CGTTTCAACGGATTTTTTAATAATCCTCTTCTCCGAGCTAATACCAGTGATCCTCCTATTGATGCTCCGAGGAAGGTTCCTACACCGTAGATGTATGGTGTTTTGAACATGTTCTCTTTGAAATCTACGACACGATAAGCAATAGTAGGGTTACCTACTGTTAGTGTCTCTGGGAGGCTGGAGGCTGCTTCCGTATAGATGCCATCTACAGCTACCTCAGCGTAAATTGTCCATTCACCCATCACCTCTGGGCTAAAAGTAGTTTCATAGTACCCGTTCTCATTGGTTATGGCAAACAAGTTAGACTGATTTAACCCATTTCTAGCAGTAATAAACACCTCGTAACCGATCCGAGGTTCACTGAAATAACCTGTAATATTAACATAGTCACCTAGCCCTATCCACTCTCGGCTAATATTAAGGCTCAACGTAGTAGGTTTACGGGCAACCTCAAAAAAAGAGGCATTACTGTTACTTGGCCAGTTCACATCATCACCAAAGAAAGAAGCAACTACGCTCCATTCTCCCACCTGATTAGGCATGAAAGTATGAGTAAAGTCACCATCGCGATCAGTCGTCACGTTAAATTGAACTGTCTTATCGCCACGAGTATAATTCAACACAAGATCAGCATAATCTACCTTAATAGTGCCTTTGGTAAATACGCTATCTCCACCATATATACTCGCGGGTTCTACAAGCATATTGATCTCGGTAGGATTCATAGCCTTAGCCTGACCATACTTCTTCCCAGTGTTACCCAAGCTATCAGTAGCCTCCCAGTAATAATCAACTATAGTACCTTTCTTCTGTGCAGGCATCTCAACTACATATTTACCAGATGCATAACTGAAAGGCATGTAATCCCATGAGATTTTACCATCTGTACTCATGAAAAACTCGATGCTGGTAATCTCGGAGATATCAGTAATTGTACTAGCTAAAAGGAAAGGTTCATCGCTGGTTATGAAAGATGGCGGATTAACCAAAGTAATATTCGGAGGCGTAAAATCAGTCCTCAATACAAAGGTAACTTTTCCCTCCCCATTCTCAGCCAATAACACCAGATAATAGAGAACAGGATCAGTATAATCACTAGTAAAGTCAATTAACATATCATCTCCACTTCGCTCACAGCTATCAGAAGCATCATGATTACGATACCCCTGCGGATCATAGTTGAACCCACCATACTCACCATTCAACCTACCCAGAAGCCCGGGACTCCAAGGCGTAATCAAACCATCAATATCATCACCTACATCATCAGCAAGATTAGCCATGGGGTACAGTCTCGCTTCATACATATCCAGCCTATTTGGAACCGTTACATCTACCGTAATTCTTGGTTGATCAGTGATGAACTCAAAAGCATAACTAGACTCAGGAACAACGAAATCATCATCCGGTTCCTCCATATCTATCCGGTAGAAAATATCAGGCTCAATGGTCTCGATGACCATCAGTGTCGCTGCTTCTGCTTCCTGACTATCATTAGGGTCATTTCTCACACAGATGTAATAATTAGCGTCATCTTCTGGCGTGAAATACCATCCTTTTTCATCATTACTTATCTGTTCTGGGTATCCTGCTGACTCGGTGTGACTACTAACGAAATTCAGGACACTCCGTCTTGCTTTATACACAAATACATCATAATCGGTCAGGTGGTCTTCTACGTTCACCCATTCACCCACCAAGTAAATGTGATACTTATGACCCCCCTCCAGATTATAGATATAAGTCCATGTTTCCCCAGGTTGGATCTGATCCTCTTCAATGAAAACGGGGAACCCAATTCTCCTTACAATTGTGCTGTTTCCTGATAACGCATAGACTTCTGCTGAAGCAGATGTAACGAAAAAAAGGCTTATGGTTATCGCTAGGATTGATGTGGCTAGTAGTATTTTTAGTGAGGTCTGGGTTTTCTGCTGCATGTAGGCCACTGTGTATTTGTGGCTTTGTTGGGGTTTTGGATTAAAGTGATTATGAATCGGTGTTCGGGGTTATGGTTCGTTTTCTCTGGTAACTAGTGTTTATAGTATATACTGTTTCGTGGTAGTGTTTTTATAGTGTTTTGAGGTGAGTTTTTGTCGAGTTTATTTTCTGCATTTTTGCCGTGGGCAGTAAATTTTATAGTTTTTTGGAGGTTTTGTAGGTTGTTTTATAATCATCGGTATTTTACTAGGTAGTGCAGTGTTTTTGGATATCTTTGGATTTCTTTTTTTAATCTTAATATTTTTATAGATATTCTATTATATCTTTAGATATGGGGAAAATATTAATCAGTCTTGATGATGAAACTGAAAAAAAGTTCAGGGACATCGCAATCAAGCTTTTTGGAGATAAAAGAGGGACTCTTAGCATTGCTGGTGAGCTGGCGATCCGGGAATGGAATGTTCGAAATGATAATCAGATAAGGTTTTAAACATCCTTAGATATCTAAGTACATTATTAAATATCTTTGGATAACTATGGATTAGTAAGAATATCCAAAAAATCATCAAAACACCATATAAACCTACGATAAATTAATTTCCCCACAAAACACCTCATCAATATGACAATCATAACAGTCAAAATAGCCGAAATCAGACAAGAGACCCCCACAGTAAAAATATTAAAAATTGATCTACTGGACCAAAACTTCAACTATAAACCGGGACAATGGATCGACTGTTATGCCGATATTGAAGGAGAGCGTCCTGTTGTAGGATACAGCCTCGCGTCTTCTCCTACTACTAAAGGGTATATTGAGTTAGCCGTGAAGACTAGTGATAACCCAGTCACTCGTTTTGTTCATGAGGAAGCGGAGGCGGGTGATGTATTATATATTGAAGGTGGGCAGGGTGATGTCTTCTATGATTCTGGTATGGGAGATAAGGTGGTTTTGGCGGGTGCCGGTATCGGTGTCGCTCCTTTGATGGGCATCCTTCGATTTATCGATGATGCTACTGATGCTTCTGTTCAGATGTTTCATAGCGCGTCCAGTATTGATGAGTTAATCTATATTGATGAACTCAAGGAAAGAGCAGCGCGCAATGATAGGGTTTCATATTATCCAACTGTCAGCAGAGAGGCTTCTGTTGATGGGATTGATAAGGGTAGGATTACAGGGGAGATGTTTGAACGCTGTGGTGCTGATTATGATTCCGTGTTCTATCTGAGTGGCCCGGGTGAGATGATCCCCGATTTGAAGACTTTTCTTGTGGGTAAGGGTGTTTCCTTGGATAGGATCAGGTATGAAATGTGGTGGTAACAGGTTTCTATTCAGATACCCTAGGGTAAACTAGTGGATTTTCTTTTCATGGATTACACTTTTGTATATGATTGGAAAATAATCGGTTTTTTTAAGGGTTCTTTTCTGAAAATATCGGCTATTATAGGTTTAATATCCTATCCCCCCGAGTTTGATGTTAATAGGTGAAGTTGATTTTAGATGAGTACTGGTTCTTTATTGAACACTACCATGCCGTTGTTTGATATCGTGTATCGCCTCGGCTGATCATCAAAGTCTATTCCTCTCATCTTGTCTATTCTTACGGTCTTTATAATCTCAAAGTCACGCAGGTCTTTGACCAAGGCTATCACACCGTCGCTAAGGAACATTTCTGAGTAAAAGTTGGTTCCATCGAAGACGCCCTCATAGGTGATTAGTGAGCTGCAGTTTTGGTTTCTGATAGTCTCGAATAATTTGTGGACAAGGTATCTTATCTCGCTGCCTCTGGCATTGATCATTACGCCTGTCTCTTATACACATCTCCGAGCCCACGAGACCTCTCTACATCTCGTATGCCGTCTTCTGCTTGCAAAAA
>CALGBN010000106.1 GCA_937877765.1 Candidatus Bathyarchaeota archaeon
ACCCTGATGGCTTGCTGGTAGTAGGCTCCTTCTTCTATGCATTGCTTCTTGAAGTCCACTACCCCGGCGACGCCTTCCAGATCGCACACTATGTAGACTTTCATCTGTATTCATCTGATGGGTTCGTAAAGGTCTAACACGAGTTGATTATCAGCTGCACCTATGTTGTGTGTTTTCTCAAGGCATTCTGCTTTTCTAAACTCGTAACCATTTTCCTTTACCCAGTTATAGAGACGCATCCAGAGTTCACCTATCTCGCTTAGGTCTCGACAGATTGTTACTGCGTATCTTCCACCCGAGAAATCCTTGATGTTAATCCCCTCATCTGTATACTCATCTTCTACCTTGATCCAGAACTCGTACCCGTACTCCTTTTTGCCTTTCATCGGGTTCGGGTTATTGAATCCATAGATGGGGTGTTTCTCTAGATCACCCAAGATTCCTTTGCCTGTGGCCCATTTTATCAGCATCTCGGCTGCTTCATGTTCTGGGCTCTCCGATACCGCCCTGAAGCTTGCTACACGCATGGGCGATAACTCAACTATCTTTACATCTAATTCCATTTCATCATGTCTCCTTTCATACATTTTTCTGATTAACTCGGCTTGATGCTGCTCTTCTTGTTGCTGTTTCCACAGTGTTGTCTGATATGTGTCCACGATGCTTGTGAGTATCTTTTCGCCATCTTCCCTAAGCCTGTAACTTCCTCTTCTGGGGTTTTCTATTATCTGGGCTTCTGTGAGTGTGGTTAGGTGGTGGTTTAGGGCAGTCTTACTGAGTTCTGTGTTTTCTTGGAGGATGCTGAACTCTGTTTCTCCTTTCAGTAGGGTTGATAATATCTTGAGTCTGTGGGGGTTTCCTAACGCGTTTAATAAGTTACTCAGTTGGGCAGTGTTTTCCTCTAGGGTTTTATTGAGCAGGTCATCTTTCAATCTTAATCAAGAGTTGCTCGCCTTTTTCCTTTAATAAGTGTATTGTATAATTAGTACAATAGTACTAAAAAAACTGAATAAGCCTACTCTTTTTGGACCATCTGCACGAGGAATCCATTAGAGTCACGTACAGTAATGATATGTCTCTTAGTATCCTCGTTAAAGACCGGCCCATCAACCCAGTAACCTTTGGATTCTAGGTCTTTATGCGCTTTCTTGATATCATCAACGAGTACACTGAAGTGGCTGTAACCCGGGTTGTCCGCTGGACGTGTCTTGTTGATGTCTATGGTCATTCCGAACTGGGTCTTGAGTTGAACCGCTTCCCTACCTCCATGCTCAAAGCGTCTCACAAGCGTGCATCCTAGATCCGTGTAAAACTTGACTGCTTCATCAAGGTCTGTGGCGAAAAAGTGTATGTGATCCATTCCTAAGTGTTTCATACTATTCAATGGGTCGTAAACCCTAAAACCTTAACGACTACTATATATTAGTTTCAGGCGATTCTAATGAATACGCGTCTCAGAGCCGTATCCAACTTTTCTATTACAGATAAATGCAACGGCAGATGCAAAATGTGCAACATATGGAAGACAGAGCCAAGACAGGAGCCCAGATTAGATCAAATAGAGAACTTTTTTGATGAGAACACTTGGATTCTGCGAGACCTAAGATTCATCCAGTTGACAGGCGGAGAATCCTTCCTCAGAAAAGATCTGCCAGATATTGTTGAAATCGTGCATCACGCGGTCCCGGGTGCCATGATATGGATTCCCACAAATGGGCTGCTCCCAGACGAGATACATGAATCAACACGATTAATATTAAACAAGATAACTGGTTCAAAGCTTGGAATCACGGTTTCTCTCGATGGGGACGCAGAGATGAATGATACCCAACGAGGCGTAGATGGAGGTTTTAGAAAAGCGGTTCAAACCATCAAGAATCTTAGCGGTTTGAAAAAGGAACATGGATTCGGACTTACAACTGGATTCACTCTCACTGACGAGAACTATGTCTATGCACCTATTGTGCAGAAAATCGCGTACAGACTCGGCGCCGATTTCAGTTTTAGACCCATCAACTTCAGCGAACACTACTACCAGAACATAGATCAGCAGGATACGTTAAAACCTGACCAGATTCTCCCCTATCTTGACTATGTTGCGATTAACCTCAAACGAGAAAAAGGTGTTATTAAATCAGTTACAAATCTAGCCTACATCAAGGGTGCCAAGGAATTCATCAAAGGACAGAGGGCCCTCAAATGCTCAGCTGCAAGTGAATCAGTATACATCGATACCGTTGGTGATGTCTATCCCTGTCTAATTATGAACCAGAGACTTGGAAACATCTACCAGAATAGTCTAGAAGATATATTGGCTTCACCGAGTGCATGGGAGGCTCGTGAAATAATACAAAACCTAGATTGCCCAACATGCTGGCTGGAGTGCGAGGTCTATAGGAATTTATTAAAAGATAGAAAGAGGCTGTTTGACGCCTTTTTATGGGCGGTTACTTTGTCCTCTTGATGATGTGGTAACCAAACTGGGTCTTCACAGGCTCTTTGGTGGTCTCACCGACATTCAGGTCAAAAGCAGCTTTCTCAAAAGGCTTGACCATCTGTCCTCTACCAAAAGCACCGAGATTACCTCCACGCTTGCCTGATGGACATGTGCTGTGTTTCTTAGCCAAGTCCTCAAAATTTGCTCCGCCTTTCAACTCTTCAAGTAGTTTTAGTGCCTGGCTTTGTTTCTCTACGAGAATATGACTCGCTGTTATCTTTGATGCCATACAGATTTCACTGATTGATATGTTAAAAGTGTAATGAAAAAAGAAGAGAGGGTTACTCGACGAAAGGCTGCTTATGCTTTAAGATAGCTTCGGTTACCTCTGGACGCATCTGAGTATCATCAGGATACTTTCCCTCTGACAATAACTGACGCATCACTCTACCCTTGTAGTTGACCCTGTCTTCTTCTCCATGTGGACAAATCTTGTCGTTTTGGGGTCCACCACACTTGTTACAGTGGAAGAAGTTTCTGAAGAATATTGGTGCAATTCCCAGATCAGGATAGTCCTCGAATATCTCCTGTGCCTCGAAGGGTCCATAGTAGCTGCCTACTCCTGCATGGTCTCTGCCTACGATGAAGTGGCTGCATCCATAGTTCTTTCTGACGATAGCATGGTGTATCGCTTCTTTTGGTCCAGCGTACCTCATTTCCATCTCCAGTGTAACCAGTATCGCCGCGTTCTTCAGGAAATAGTTCTTGATCAAAGCCTCATAGCTCTCAAGAATAACGATGTCCGTGAAGTCGCCTACCTTTTTCTTACCGATCAACGGGTTGATGAACAAGCCGTCAACAAAGCTCAACGCAGTCTTCTGCACATACTCGTGACCAATATGGGGAGCGTTCCTTGTCTGGAAACCCGCGACTGTTCTCCAGCCTTTCTCTTTGAAGAGGAACCTAGTCTCCTCGGGCTTGAGCCTGTACTGAGGGAAAACTCCGGGGGTCTCATTGAATAATTCAAGTTCTCCACCTACTAGTACCGGGTTCATATTTGCTGTCTTCTGAACTCCGGGGTGCTCAGCGTCATTAGTCTTGTAGACGTTCTGGCAGTAGGTCTCCTTGTCCCATCCGTACTTTTCTTCGACTTTAATTATGGCGAAGTTTTCGCTGTTGCTACTGATTGTGATTGAGTCGCCTTCCTTGAATTTCTCAGAGTCCTTCTCGCTAACATCAAGTAGAATCGGGATAGTCCAAGGCACGTCATTGGATAATCTGCCCTTATCTACAACTGCGTCAAAATCGTTCTTAGTCAGAGGTCCTTTTAGGGGACTGTAGAGTCCGACTGCGATGTTCTCCAAGTCGATACGCAGCTCAGTGCTCACATCTACCTTTGGTAGTTCTTTTGCTTCCTCGATCCTTTTGTCGATGAGGGCTGCTCTTGTGAGCTTATTGATTAGTTTTCCACCGTGTGGTCTTGGCATAGGGGTCACTCGATGTATCCTAGTCGCCTGAGTCGCTCACGTATGAGTTCCTCTTCCTCTGCGGTGTATTCTGTTTCTTCGGGGAACTCGTTCTCTAGTAGAAGTTCTATGTATTCTTCTACTGTGGCGATGCTGGTGCCTTCGATTTTCTCGGCTACCTTGTCTACGAGTTCTTTGCTTATTTCTATTGCAACTTTTTCGTCGCCCATCTTTTTCACCTTGATACCATATTCAACGGGGTTTTAGATATAACTCTTTACCAACCCTACCAATACACTCACTATAGCATCAGTTAGCCCAGAGATATGTATTTAAGGAAAGGTTCAGCTTCATAAACACTAACAGGGGAGATACGCCATCGCAAAACTACCAAAACCACCAGAAATCAACATAGGAACCATCGGGCACGTAGACCACGGAAAGACAACTCTAGTTCAAGCTATGACAGGGGAATGGGCGAGCCGCCACAGCGAGGAACTCAAACGAGGAATCACAATCAAACTAGGTTATGCAGATGCGGCAATATACAAGTGTCCTAACTGCCCTGAGCCAGAATGTTACTGTACCTCTGAGATATGCAGTAACTGTGGAGGAGAAGCGGAGCTACAGCGTACACTGAGCTTTGTTGATGCCCCGGGGCACGAGATACTGATGGCGACAATGCTTAGCGGCGCAGCTGTAATGGATGGAGCTATTCTGGTCATCGCTGCAAACGAGACATGTCCACAGCCTCAGACAAGAGAGCATCTTGCGGCAATTGAAGCAGTTGGGCTCAAGAACCTCATTGTTGTTCAGAACAAGATTGACCTTGTCTCAATTGAGCGAGCAGAGGAGAGTTACAAGGAGATCAAGAGCTTCCTAAAGGGAAGTATCGCGGAGAACGCTCCAATCATCCCAGTCTCAGCACAGCAGTTAATCAACATAGACCTCTTGGTACAGGCGATGCAGGAATATCTACCAACTCCTGAGCGAGACCCAGACCTCCCCCCGAGGATGTATATTGTTAGAAGCTTTGACGTAAACAAACCCGGAACTGCAATAGAGGATATGGTTGGTGGAGTCATCGGTGGAAGCATTACACAGGGAAGCTTCCATCTGGAGGACGAGATCGAGATAAGACCCGGATTACCCCAGCGCCAAAAGAACAGGGTCAAGATGCGTGAGATTTATACCACCATCACAAGCCTACACGTAGGAAACACACAGGTAGAAGAAGCCATACCCGGTGGACTCGCAGGAATAGGAACAATGCTAGACCCAAGCCTAACCAAATCAGATGGCTTAGTAGGAAGTCTAGCAGGAAAACCAGGAACACTACCCCCAGTACTGGAAAGTATGGTGCTAGAGTACAGGCTATTCGACAAGGTAGTCGGTAGCATGACCGAGGAAAAGGTAGCAAAGATCGCAAAGGGCGAGAAACTGTTGCTTAACGTCGGCACCGCCAAGACCATGGGTGAGGTGTCTGATGTCAGCAAAAAGACCGTTGAGATGCAGTTGTCCATTCCAGTATGTGCACTGCCCGGAGACAGGGTAGCACTCAGCAGGCGTATTGGTGGAAGATGGCGTCTAATCGGCGTCGGAACAGTAAGTGGCTAAGTTGCCATCCAAGATTCTCTGTGACACAAATTTTCTATTAATCCCCCTACGTTTTGGGGTTGATGTGTTTAACGAGACAGATGACGCCATAAACGACATTACAGAGTTCTATGTCTCCACAAGAGTAATTGACGAGATCAAGCTACTAAAGAAAACAGCAAAGCCCAGCTTCGAGAAGGAGTTATTGTTTGCGTTGAAGATGGCTGAACTCTGCACTGTAATAGAGGATAACTCAACTGGGTTAGTTGATGATTCCCTCATTGACCTCGCAATAGAACATGATTTGATTATCGGTACCAGTGACTCTGAGCTCCGGCAGAAAGCCCGAGCATATGGAGTAAAGGTAGTTTATCTGAGACAGAGAAGATACCTTGTTCTCGATGGATAAATCCATCATTTTCACCTGTTTCCAGTTAAAAAAATACGTAGAAGTTTTAAGCGATAAAGTATTCCCATTGAGGAAATAGGCATCTGCATCGCCTAAAGGTTAAATGGTGTAAACCTTGGA
The DNA here is from genome assembly GCA_937877765.1 of Candidatus Bathyarchaeota archaeon. Classification (GTDB taxonomy): domain Archaea; phylum Thermoproteota; class Bathyarchaeia; order TCS64; family TCS64; genus RBG-16-57-9. The sequence continues at coordinate 6,029 of CALGBN010000106.1, forward strand.
AAAGAAGAATTGGCATTCAACAGAGATTGACGGCGTCCTAGCATTACTGGAGACCAGCAACGAGGGTATCTCCGATGAGGAAGCCGTAAAACGTCTCGCAGAGTACGGTCCTAACGAGCTACAGGAGGAGGGTGGAACCAAATGGTACCACATTCTTTGGGAACAGTTCACAAGCCTCCTCGTAGTCGTATTAATCATCTCGGCAGCAGTATCAGGCTACCTAGCATGGCAAGAAGGAGAAGCCATGACAGACATGTATGTTATACTGCTCATCGTCGTGATGAACGGCATACTTGGCTTCGTACAAGAATACAGGGCAGAGCAAGCAGTTGAAGCACTGAAGGCGATGGTCTCACCCCACGTACTCGTATTACGTAGTGGTAAAGAACAGGATATTGACTCAAAAGAACTTGTCCCCGGAGATATAGTACTGCTTGAGGCAGGAAGCCGTGTACCCGCGGACTGCAGACTCATCGAGGCAGCCAACCTAGAGGTTGACGAAGCTGCCCTCACAGGCGAGTCGAGACCCGTAAACAAACGTACAGTACAAGTCGCTGATGACGCAGGTATCGGAGATCAGAAGAACATGGTCTTCATGGGGACCGTTGTAGTTAACGGCAGAGCGGTTGCGGTTGTCACTCAGACGGGTATGGAAAGCC
>CALGBN010000107.1 GCA_937877765.1 Candidatus Bathyarchaeota archaeon
GTAGAGAGGTCTCGTGGGCTCGGAGATGTGTATAAGAGACAGCCTGCTATACATGCGTATCGGAAAACGATTAACCGAGCAAAGCATACTCAATGAGCCCAATGATATCTTCTTCCTCCACCGAGACGAGATAAAACAAGCAATAAACGGCAACCCCAAGGTAAACCAGAAAACTATCCAGCATCGACGCAGCGAGTTCCACAGATACGAGAACATCACACCACCCAAGTTCCTCGACGGAGACCGCGAATACAATGACCCCATACCACCAACAGCACAAACCTACTACGGTTTACCTGCCAGCCAAGGAGTACTCACAGGAACAGTAAGAGTGTTGAACTCTATAACCGAGATAACTGAGGTCCGGGCAGGCGAGATACTTGTAGTGCCCCGTACTGATCCCGGTTGGACCCCTGTTTTCAGCAAGATCGGTGGCTTGATCACCGAGACCGGTGGGGTGCTTAGTCATGGCGCGGTGGTGAGCCGTGAGTATGGTGTGCCTGCGGTTACAAACATAAGTAACGCGTGCAGGATATTCCAGACAGGACAGGTAATCACAATTAACGGTGCCACGGGCTCCGTGCATCTGGATGAATAAATATGGAGAAACTAGTACACAAACCAACCAGTAACCCACAGTGGAACGAGTCATTCTATTTCTGCTTCAGCGACAGAAAGAACAAGGTAAACGCCATGGCTCGTCTCGGGTTCAAACCCAACATAGACGAAGCCATGACATTCCTCCTTGTATTTCTACCAGACGGATCAGTAGCTGGATACACAGGCGAAGAAAGCATAAACGGTGAATGGGGCAACCACAGCCTAGCCGCGAAGGGAATGAGGTTCACACCCCACCATGATGGGTCATGGAGCATCCAATATGAGGGAGTATTGGTGCAAGTTGAGAAGCCCTCTGATTTCCCATATGTCTCACAGGACAAGTCTCTCATCAAAGCAGTGCTTCCCACGAGGATGATGCTGGAGTACAAGCCGCTTCATGAGGCGTACGAGTACTCTGCGCACATGACGGCTGAGAGTCTTGAGATAGGTAAGAAGGCTGGTGACGGGCATTGGGAACAGATAGGTCTAGTAGAGGGCACGTTAACCCTTGGAGAGGACACTTTTCATGTGTCTCAACAGATTGGACAACGAGACCACACCTATGGTGTACGAGACTGGACCGGTGTCGGAGACTGGCTATACTACGTGGTTTGGTTCAACGAATCCCTTGCCGTGAACCCAGCTGCAATCGTGATGGAGGATGGTAGGGTCAGCTGGGGTGGATTCCTCTACAAGGACGGTGTAAATCAGCCCATCGTGGAGATGAGGATACTGGAACAGAGGTTTATCGACGACGTGATCCCGTTGAGCAGTAGGATCGAAATCGTAACCGGAGACGGAGAAACACATCTACTGGAGGGAAAAGCCGGACCAGTGGTACCTTTGCCCTTCATAGGAGCCTCAGGCGAGTTGTCTGTGTTATCTCAGAGCTTTGGAGACTTTACCCTTGATGGGTTAACTGGTGGGTATGGTAGCTTTGAGACCCTGAGAGTGAAAAACTAGTATCCTGTTTCAGCGATTATCTGCTCGACTTCAATGAGCAACTGGTCGAGGGTTTCTCTATTCAGTTCAGGGTAGCATGGTCTTCCTTCTCTGTGGGTTTTGAATCTCCAGAGAACTCTGAACAAGGGTAAGGTTTCTGGATCGTTTGGGCTCATTGTTGTTAATGTCTTGTGTATAGCGGTTATGATTGGTGGTATTTCGTTGGGGTAGATTCTGTGGCGGCGGGGCATGGATGGAAATGGTATCATTTCCATTATCGGTTTAATGGTACCAATATTTCTGCGGCTTGTTGACACCTTATCTAAAATGGTACCATTTTTTGGGGTCCATCAGATATTGGTACCAATACCTGCCTTTCAATAATGATACCATTTCTCAATTGGGGAAACCGCTAAAACCTCCAACACCCAAAATTCCCTATTATGAGCCAATACGAGGAAAAACTCCGAACCTACATCAAAGAACACGAGATTGATGCAGAGCTACTCACATTTAATCAATCAACCCACAGCGTAGCTGATGCATCTGCCGCTGTAGGAGCTGAGCCAGAGGATTTCGTAAAAAGCATAGCCATGATTGGACCAGATAACCAACTTATCGTAGCCATAGTAAAAGGCGAACACCGAGCCAGCACAAGCAGGGTCTCCAAAGCCCTCAAGCTGTCTCTTATACACATCTGACGCTGCCGACGAATTAGACGGTGTAGATCTCGGTGGTCGCCGTATCATT
>CALGBN010000108.1 GCA_937877765.1 Candidatus Bathyarchaeota archaeon
ACTCTGGTTTCCAGTTCCTTGATTACGGCTTCCTCCATCTTGATGTGGTTTTCTACCACCTTTTTCTGGAGGTCAAGCTGCTCCTCGTTGAGGGCTAAACTGGTTACTGTAAGCAGGTTTATCGCTGACTGGTACATCATGGCGTGTTTCGCTGAGTCCAGGCTTACTCCTTTCAGGGCGATGACTACTGCCTCGTTTTCAAGCTTGTCTACTGCGTTTTCTACAGATTCAACTATCTTGTTCTCAAGTTTGATCTGATTTTCCAAGAATTTTATCATATCATCGGTCATAGAACATTCACGTAGGTTATTGGGAATTGCAGGTTATAAAATAAAGGAATTAACGCTTCTTCCCCAAGACACCTAGATATACAGTGAACTGCTCCACACCATCTACCCCAAGCGCCTCATTGATTACATCATCATTGAAAGCAGCAATGGCACAGACACCGGAATCAATCGCCTCAGCGCACAGATACAGATTCTGAATAACATGCCCAGCGTCCAGATGCATATACCTGTAACCACGCTCAGTGTAACGCCACATCATACGATACCGTACAGCCGTCAAAATCAAAGCCATAGCAGCATTCAAAATAAAACGCTGATCCAAACACGCCTTCATTATCCGCTCACCAATATCACCAGACAAATCTACCTCTTGGAGACTATGCTCAACAGCCAAAAACCGGTACAATCCCCTTGGGACACCTTCCACGTTATTCACAAGCACATATGGCTCGAAACAGTGCCTAGAACCCGCGCTGGGAACTGTTCTCAGCGTCGCTGGACGCGTCGTCACCTCTTTTACGCCCTGTGTTGACCATAAAACGTAGCTAAGTTCTTCAAGGGTCAGTGGCTCCTCGCTGTAAGCTCTTACACTCACCCGTCGGTTTATCGCTTCAATGAGATCAACACTATTTACTTTGATCGTCCTCGGATCGGGTAGCTTGATGATCCCTCCTTTCTCTAATGGGGGCAGCACAAGTGGTGGCTGGGGTAGCTTCTTTATCTGGTCACTCTGTTCCAAGTATTGGTACTTGGTCTTCTCCATGAACTCTCTTCCTTGACCTCTCAACATTATCAAGAACAATAAACACTAGCCACGGATAAATTCAGTTATAAAAAAATATAAAAATAGAATATAGAGGATTAGGCAAGATAGCCCATAGCGACCATTGCGTTGGCTACTTTCATGAAGCCTGCAATGTTAGCGCCTAGGACATAGTTGCCGGGTTGACCGAATTCCTTAGCAGTATCGTAAGCAGTCTGGTGGATGTTCACCATGATTCCGTGGAGCTGCTTGTCTACCTCTTCAGCACTCCAGAATAGCCTTCCGCTGTTCTGGCTCATCTCTAGACCGCTGGTGGCTACGCCGCCTGCGTTAGATGCCTTGCCTGGAGAGAATAGAATACCCTTTTCTAGGAATAGAGACATTGCGTCTGGTGTGGTTGGCATGTTTGCGCCTTCACCGACTGCGATTACGCCGCTGCTGATTAGAGCTTCAGCATCCTTCTTGTCTAGCTCGTTCTGAGTTGCACATGGGAGGGCGATGTCTCCACCGAACTGCCATGGACGTCCGCCCTTGACGTATTCAAGGTTGTACTTTTCAGCGAACTCGCTGATTCTGCCCCTCTTAACGTTCTTTAGCTCCATGACATAGTCCCACATCTCCTTGGTCATACCGTCAGGAATGTGTACTGCACCACTTGAGTCGCTCATACTGGCAACTTTTGCGCCTAGCTGCATTGCCTTCTCGGCTGCATACTGTGCAACGTTACCGCTTCCGCTGATGAGAACTTTCTTGCCTTTGAAGTCTTCATCCTTGGTTTTCAGCATCTCTTGGCAGAAGTATACGTTACCGTATCCTGTTGCCTGTGGCCTGATTCTTGAACCGCCCCAACCCCAGCCCTTTCCTGTAAGGACGCCGGTGCCGTGAACGTTTCTAATCTTCCTGTATGCTGCGTATAGGTAGCCGATCTCTCGTCCGCCTACGCCGATGTCTCCAGCTGGTACGTCAGTGAACTGACCAATGTGCCTGTACATCTCCATCATAAAGCTGTGGCAGAAGGATTCTACCTCTGCATCGGTTTTACCGTGTGGGTCGAAGTCTGAACCACCCTTACCGCCACCCATTGGGAGTGTTGTAAGTGCGTTCTTGAATGTCTGCTCAAAGCCCAGGAACTTTAGCAAGCCAAGGTATACTGTTGGGTGGAATCTGAATCCGCCCTTGTAAGGTCCGATGGCGCTGTTGTACTGTACTCTGTATCCTCTGTTGATCTGGATCTCACCGTTCTTATCCTTCCATGGAACACGGAATTGGATGATCCTTTCTGGCTCAACGATCCTTTCTAGTATCTTGTGCTCCTTGAAAACTGGATATTTCTCGATAACGGGTTCAAGAGTCTCCAGAACTTCAAGAGCTGCTTGATGGAACTCCTTTTGCAAGGGGTCCTTATCAAGTATGCTCTGATAAACGCTTTCAATATATTTATCCAAAGGACTTCACCTGTAAGTCGGGTAAAGCAAGCTTGTATTGAATATATATAGCTTTGGAGAATAAGTTATGAAAAATAAATACTATACATATTATTGTTAAGAAACCATTACAATTTTGTACAATAAGGATAAAAGGGGTTAAAAAAATAGATTATTGTGTCGTCTAATCGTGTTTTAGAGTAGCAGGTCTGGATTTTACCTTACCGGCAAAATCAGTGGCTAACTTGACGAATTTATCCGGTTCACAACTGTTTATGTCTGTCTCTTATACACATCTCCGAGCCCACGAGACCTCTCTACAGCTCGTATGCCGTCTTCTGCTTGAAAAAAA
>CALGBN010000109.1 GCA_937877765.1 Candidatus Bathyarchaeota archaeon
TTTCAAGCAGAAGACGGCATACGAGATGTAGAGAGGTCTCGTGGGCTCGGAGATGTGTATAAGAGACAGGCATATCCGTGTAAGCCTTGAAGAAGAAGTAGAGACTGACATCGCTACAGGCTTCAAGGATATCAGATTAATACACAGAGCATTACCCGAAATCAACCTCGATGAGGTATCAACAGAGACCACATTCTACGGAAAAAAACTAGCAGCCCCACTCATAATAAGCGCCATCACAGGCGGAACAGACGAAGCAAAAGAGATCAACACTGTGCTAGCTGAGGTAGCTGAAGAAAAACAGATAGGAATAAGCGTCGGCAGCCAGAGGATCGCAATAGCTCAACCTGAAACCGTGCCCACGTTTAGTATCGTACGAGAAAAAGCTCCTACCACATTTGTGATGGGAAACCTTGGGTGCCCACAACTCAGCCTTGGGTGGAGTATCGATGAAGCCCAGAAATGTATTGACATGATCAAAGCTGATGCACTAGCTCTACACATGAACCCACTACAGGAAGCAGTACAGGTCGATGGAGACACAAACTATCACGGAGTCTATGATAAGCTCGCTGAACTGGCTGCTAAACTCGAAACTCCCATCATCATGAAAGAGACTGGAGCAGGCATAGCGTGGGAAGACGCAGCCAAGATGCAACAAGCAGGAGCATCAGGGTTAGAAATCAGCGGCGTTGGAGGCACATCATGGAGCGCAGTAGAATACCATATCGCCAAAGAGGTAGGCAAGAAAGACATGGAGTATCTAGGCAGAGCACTCTGGAACTGGGGAATCCCCACTGCTATCAGCGTAATCGAGACGACACAAAAAACAAAGCTGAACGTTATCTCCAGCGGAGGCATCAGAACAGGTGTAGAGATAGTGAAATCTCTAGCTCTAGGAGCAAATATGGGTGGTCTGGCTAAGCCCTTCCTCGAGAAAGCGGTCAAGGGAAGAGAGGCGCTGAGTCAGTATGTTGATGATATTATTCGTGAGATTAGAGTAGCCATGTTCCTCGTTGGAGCAAGAAACATTGAAGACCTAAGCAGGGTTCCTGTTTTGGTGATGGGTAAAACAGCGGAATGGCTGCGCCTCAGAGGTATCCATGTTGAAGGATACGCGAAAAGAGTATAGAATAATTTAAGTTTCATACGACTTGTGTATCCTTGAAATGTCTGATGCTCAAAATATACAGAAAAATCTTCTAAAAACCACGGGACCAGTAAACGAATTCATTGCCAATATTCTACAAGACAAAAAACCAGTCCAAATATACGAGGCAAGCAGACACCTTATCGAAGCTGGCGGAAAAAGACTACGACCATTCTTAACCATTAAAGCATGCGAAGCAGCCGGGGGGAACGCAAAAGACGCCGTACCATTCGCGGCAGCAGTAGAGATACTGCATAATTTCACACTTGTGCACGATGATGTAATGGATCATGATTCTTTAAGAAGAGGAAAGCCAACTGTCCACACAAAATTCGGTGAACCCATGGCGATTCTCGCCGGGGATATGCTTTTCGCAAAAGTCTATCAATCTGTACTTGATTATGCTCCTGCTCATATATCATCCGAGGACGTTGTTTGGGCACTCCAAAAAATTACAGACTCAATAATCACATTATGTGAGGGACAGGTACTGGATATTAGCTTCCCAAAAGCCACTGATGTATCAGAAGAGGATTATCTTTTCATGATAGGTGGCAAGACAAGCGCCCTATTCAAAGCATGTGCAGAAGTAGGGGCAATAGCCGCAGGAGCCCAGATCGAAGTAGTTGATGCATTGGGCAAGTTCGCGTGGGATTCAGGTATCGCATTCCAAATAATAGACGATATACTCGGCATCACAGCTGACGAAAAGACGCTAGGAAAACCTGTTGGTAGTGACATCAGGGAATGTAAGAAGACAATAATCATGATCCATGCTTTGAAAAACGCAGATGAGAACCAGAAAAAGATTCTACTTGAAGCCATGAAAGAGGAGGAAGCTACTCATGAGGAGATTGAAGCAGCTGTAGAGGTTCTCAGAGAGGTCGGTTCTATTGAGTACGCGAAAAAGGAAGCCGAGAAATACCTAGAAACCGCGTTTAAGAGTTTAAACGTAATTAAAGACTCAGATGCTAAGAGCCAGCTAATCTCCCTAGTCAATTATTTTGTACAGCGTCAGTATTAGAGAAAGGAATAATAGCTATTCCCTATCTATTCATCGAGACTAAACGTGTCCATGACAAACGACGATATCATCGAAGCTGCCCGTAAGTACGCAGCCTATAACGCATCAGATCATGATGGAACTGCACAGCCTGGCTCGGTTATCGGTAAGATTCTTGCTGAGTATCCTGAGCTCAAGAAGCGAGTTAAGGAAGTAATTCCAATCATCAACAAAGAAGTAAAAGCTGTAAACGCATGGACACAAGAACAACAGCAGAAATTCGTCGAGGAAAACTATCCAGAACTACTTGAGACAAAGAAGATCGAAGAGGCGCCAAAGACTCTACCACCACTTGAAAAGGTTGATGAGTGGCCAATTATCAAGACACGGTTTGCGCCAAACCCAGATGGGGCGCTTCATCTTGGTTCAGCGGAACCAATTACCTTCTGTGATGAGTATGCAAAGATGTATAATGGTCACTTTATCCTCCGATTTGAGGATACCAGCGCTGAGGTAAAGCCACCGATCCCAGAGATGTATGACGCGATTATCGAGGACCTTGAATGGCTTGGGGTCAAGATAGACGAGAAATACATCCAATCCGATAGGATTGAACTCTACTATAGGTACGCTGAACAAGTGCTCCGCGAAGGAAACGCCTACGTCTGCACATGTGACGTAGAAGCATTCAGAGAACTATACATGAATAAACAGGCTTGTCCATGCAGAGAACTCGACCCAAAGATACAGCTAGAACGTTGGAACAAGATGCTAGACGGTACCTATGAGCAAGGAGAAGCTGTAGTAAGAATCAAAACAGACTTACAAGACCCCAACCCAGCTGTAAGAGACTGGCCTGCCCTCAGAATCAGTGAGGCATGGCACCCGAGAAAGGGAAACAAGTATCGTGTATGGCCGCTCTACAACTTTAGTTGTGGTATTGATGACGCATTGATGGGTGTCTCACATATCATCCGTGGAAAAGAGCATGACGTAAACACCATTAGACAGAGATGGCTACAAAAATATCTTGGATGGCAGATACCAGAAATAATCAATGTAGGACGTCTTGGTCTAGAAGCAGGCATTCTGAGTAAATCCAAGATGAGAGCTGGAATCGAGGATGGAACATATTCTGGTTGGGATGACCCACGACTAGGAACACTAAGAGCCTTACGTAAACGGGGTATACAACCTCAAGCTATTAGGAATATTATGATACATGTTGGTCCCAAACCTGTGAATGTATCCATAAGCTGGGATAACTTTGCATCAGAAAACCGGCAAATCATTGAGCCTCTCAGCAACAGGTATAGCTTTGTCCAAGACCCAGTGAAAGTCACAGTTAAGAATGTGAAGAAAACTATCACAGCAAAGTTACCTGTACATCCTGATTATCCTGAACGTGGAAACCGAGTGCATGTATTGGCGCCAGTAAATGAAGCCATTCACCTGTATCTATCAAGTAACGATCTAGACCGAATAGAAGAAGGAAAACTGGTACGTCTTATGGGAATAGCAAACATCATGATAACTGCGATAGGAGATGAAATAACAGCCGAGTACCACTCAGAGGATTACAAGATCGCCAGAGACAAGGAAGCACCGTTCTTAAACTGGTTACCATTTGAAGGAGGCGTTGAAGCCAAGGTAATCATGCCAGACGCATCAGAGGCAATAGGATTAGCAGAGGCTAGCGTCAATGAGATGAAGCCTGATGATATGTTCCAGTTTGAACGATTCGGGTACTGCCGAGTAGATCAAAGTAAGCCTTTCTTGGCTTATTACGCTCACAACTAAAACTACATTTTTCTTAACTAACGATACGTTTAATAAAGAACATAATGGTAAGGCTATGTACCATTTACAGAGGGAAATGAAATGTCCGGAGATGTAGATCCTT
>CALGBN010000110.1 GCA_937877765.1 Candidatus Bathyarchaeota archaeon
TACCTTCGGTATCTCCCAACCCGGATGACCCAGAGGTGTATCACTGCCATACATCACTCGATCAACGCCGAGACGGTTGACAGCTTCCTTGATTTTGGTGTGCATGGTCATACCAGCGGTATCCACAACAATGTTAGGGTAGCTTTCTGCTACGTCTAGTGCTCCATTGATGTAGACTATGTGTCCATGTCCCATGTGAGCCATTACTATGGTTACATCAGGATACCTGTCGGCTAATCGCTCAAAGCTCCAAGGTAGACTCCACGGAGGGTGTCCACTGTGGATCAAGACTGGTACATTATGTTTTGCCGCTACGTCCATTACCGGGTTTACTTCTTTGCTGTCTGGTAGAAAGTTATTGAACAAGGGGTTTAGTTTGACTCCTTTCAAACCCCACTCTGTGAGGGCTTTCTCAACAATGTCTGGCGCTTCCTCTTCGTGGGGGTTCACTCTTACAAGACCTGTGATGCGTTCTGGGTATTTTTCCACTGCTTCAATTGTCAGTGAGTTGGGTAGAGCCGATACTACCGCTTTTTCAATATCGTATTGATTCATTAACTCCACTAGTTGTTTATGGCTGATTGACTCCCCGAAAACCGCAAAGTCACCTAGATGCATATGCGCGTCTATTATCTTCATCGCATTCACCACTATGATAGATAGTTTCTCCCTATCTTTCTTCTGACCGCCTCTAGCGTCGCTATTGTGAGTATTATCTCGAATATGCTTTTAATCGAAAGTGATGTCAAGTCGAAGAAGGCTGCTGAGCCATAAAGCAAGTAATCATAGATGAAGTATCCAATGTTCTTCCACAAGTGTCCCGCTACCACTGCGATGGTTGCATATTTTCTGATATTTTCACGTTTGTACGCTATCAAACCCAAGACGTAACCCATTGACCCACGTATTATCAGGCTAGCCGGTGCATACACCGAAAAACTGCTGCCCCAGAGCGGGTTCCATACATCAAAGAGCGTTGCTCCTACTCCGCAGGCAAAGGCTCCTACGACGGGTCCACATAGTATGGCGCTGAGGAATGATACGAGGTTTCCCATATGCCATACTCCGAGGGGTGGTGGCATAGGTATGGATATTGATGTTGTGACATATACTAACGCTGTGAAAACACCCATGTAGGCTGTTCGCCTTGGGTTTATCTTGGTCTCTGTTTTTGCTTCCTGCATTTTTAAGACCAATTATATTATAGATATAACTATAATATAGTAGTTTTGTCTATGCTATTATACGCCTGATAAACAAAGAAAAATCAATCATCAACACGTTGAATCTTGTAAATCACAGGCCTCAAACCATCATTACACGAACCAAGTGCTATACTTTGTTCGTCTCCCGGCATATTACCACCCATCAACAGCATGCGAATATGAGGATAAATAGCCACCCAAGCACCACTGCAGAATCCTACAGGCATCTCTCCATCATGAACAATATACTCTTGCCCCTCGTAGTGAATATTACATGGGCCCATCCAATCCTGTTTCTCTATAGGATAATCATCGCCAAACATCTCATCAGGGTGAAACATCCGCAAAACCGTGATACGCAGATCAGGAATCATACTAGTCCAACCCAATAAAAACACTATAAATCCTTCCAGTAACCAATTTTTTATACATTTATAAACTATCATTACCCACTAAACCATGAGCAAAATGAAAACATACATCAAACTAGAAGCAAAAGACAAAGAACCAGCACTCAAAGCACTCAGAAAACTCGCAATCGACATGCCCAAAGTCTGCATCATGGACACAGGCTTGGCTGAATCACTAGGCATTGACGTAGCCCAAGGCAGCGGCCCAGGAGGGATATCAGGCGCTGGAGGCGGAGGAAGCCTCGACAGCATCGAAATGATCATGAGCTACTTCGGTGGACCAGGTGACATCACTAGGGAACGCTGTGATACCATAGTAAGCACCTCAGAGACAGACCTTGGCGAATACGATTTTGTATATGAATGGTTGGAGAAACCAATGAAAGCACAGTTAGACAAACTAGCAGTAGATATAGCAAAAGTCTTGAAACCTACAGGCGCAAAATACACCATCCATAACAAGTAACGCTACTTTCCTTTTTTCATAAAATACACGCCGTTAGATGCAATAATTGTAAATCTATTATTCACCAATCAATTTTTTAATAAAAATGAAAACCGTCGGATTGAATATAAACCGCGACGTATGGTTTAGATACAAGTTATAGATTATTGGGGTTTTTCGATTGAATAATAATATACTAGAAATAGAAGGCCTTCAAGTCAAGGTCTTCGATAAAACCATCCTCGATAACATCAACCTAGAGCTTGAGTCAGGGCAGAACTGGTTCATATTCGGTCCAAATGGCTCAGGTAAAAGCAGCCTATTGAAGGCCATAATGGGCATCCCACCATACAGGGTCACAGCAGGTTCCATCCGTTTCATGGGTGAAGAGATAACCGATATGGGTGTTGATGAACGCTCCAAGCTAGGCATCATAATCGGATACCAGCACCCACCCGAACTCCAAGGCGTCAAACTCAGCCACATGCTGAAGATATGCCTCGATAAGGATAAGGACGAGGATTTCTCAGAAGATGAACTGGAAATGATTGACAGGTTTAATCTCACCCAGTTCCTCGACAGAGACGCAAACGTTGGATTCAGCGGTGGCGAGAGAAAACGAGCAGAAATACTTCAGATAATGTTCCTACAACCCAAGCTGATACTGCTTGATGAGCCTGATAGCGGCGTTGACGTTGACAGTCTACGGCTACTCGCACGAGAGATACAGCGCTACCTGAAAACTACTGGGGCAAGCGCCTTGGTAATCACCCACAAAGGCGACATCCTAGACTACATAGAGGCTGATCATGCATGTGTCATCATCAATGGTATGAACCACTGCTACCCTGACCCCAAACGCATCTACGAGGAGATACGCGTCAGAGGCTACGACCACTGCCTTGACTGTACTGAGAGAATAAGGGAGGCTATGTCATGAAGAAAAACAACCTGATGGATATACCCCACACCATACTCGAAGAAGCTATGAAAACCGGCGTCAACGTCAGTGAGGAAGAGACAAGCGGCGTCTTCTTCCACGTAGACCAGAACACCATCTACAGTAAGGTAGGCACCGCCTTCATGGACCAAGTAGAGATGATGGACACCAAGGACGCCCTAAAAAAATATCCTTGGCTTGAAGAATACCGCTGGAAACTCGTAGACCCGGAAAAAGACGAGTACACCAAAACAGTTCACAAAGACTGGAGCGGCGGCTACTTCATGAGGATCAAAAAAGACGCCAAGGTAACATTCCCCCTTCAAAGCTGCCTCATGATCACTGGAGACAAAAGCAAGCAAAAAGTACATAACATCATTATCGCCGAGGAAGGCAGCGACTGTAACATACTCACCACCTGCGCCCAGCACAGCGGCGCACAGGAGGCAGCCCACTACGGCATCAGCGAGATATACGTCAAGAAGGGAGCAAAACTCACCTTTACCATGGTACATCACTGGGCAGAGGACACCAAGGTAAGACCAAGAACCGCCATACGTATCGATGACGACGCCGAGTTCGTCAGCAACTACATCTGCATGAGCCCCGCCAAGGACGTGCAAATGTTCCCCAAGGCAGTATGCTCAGGCGTAAACAGCAAAGCAGTATTCAATAGCATACTTTACGTGCAGGAAGGCAACTGGATGGACATAGGCAGCTGGGCAGTACTCAAAGGCAATAACAGCAATACAGAGCTCAACACACGCGCCATCTGCAGAAAAGACAGCACCCTCATCAGCAGAGGAACCATCGAAGGAAACAGCGACAAATGCAGAGGGCATCTAGAATGCAGAGGACTACTACTTGATGATGAAGCAGTACTAGAAGCCATACCCATACTCAGAGCAACCAAGATGGGCGCCGAGCTAAGCCACGAGGCAGCAGTAGGCAAACTCAACGAAGGCGAGATAACCTACCTCATGAGCCGAAAACTCAGCGAAGACCAAGCCATCGGAATACTCATCAGGGGATTCATGGACGTTAGCATCATGGGGCTCAGCCCAGCCATAAAAGAAGAGATCGACAAAATAGTAGACCTGTCTCTTATACACATCTGACGCTGCCGACGAATTAGACGGTGTAGATCTCGGTGGTCGCCGTCTCATTAA
>CALGBN010000111.1 GCA_937877765.1 Candidatus Bathyarchaeota archaeon
TTTCAAGCAGAAGACGGCATACGAGATGTAGAGAGGTCTCGTGGGCTCGGAGATGTGTATAAGAGACAGGACCTATTCGGTGAGACCCTTGAAGAGATCAAGGTACCAACTGACGGAGTAATCCACATGGTAACAAGCCCATCCATCTGGGAAGGCGACGTTGTATACGAGATAGGAAAAAACATACGGGAGATACCATAGTCCCAACTATGGTCTCCAATCCAGTACTCAACGCATATATATCTCAGACTAAAAACACATTATGCGGGAAACCGCAAGGTGAGTCGAGTAAAACTGGGTGTTCTAAAAGCTCATCTTTTCTGTTACACCAGTTTTATCATAAAAAACTAATAGTTTGATAACGTGCCGGTGCCGGAGTGTGGCCTAACGGTTTTGGGTTAGGACCGAATAGAACACCCAGTTCACGTGGGTTCGAATCCCACCCGGCGCGTTATATACAGGTTGTAACAAGTTACTTTCTATGACGTTTGACCCATTCAAGGTGCCAAAAGGCCAGAAGAAGTTCGGGTATGTTCCCGTTGTTGACAACCTGCTCGTGGACGCTAAGGTCCCGGTGGGAGTTGTAAATGGTGTAGAGGATGGTCCCACACTTGCGGTGACAGGCGGCTTATATCCAACAGAGTACTGTGGAGTAGAAGCAGCCTCAAGACTTTACCAATTAATAGATCCAGAGAAACTCCGAGGACGATTCATCACCATACCCGTCATGAACATGCCCGCGTTCCAGTGGAGACTAAGATGGCTGAACCTAAAAAGCACAGGAAGCAGCCCCTTTGATGGAGTAGGCATCAACGGAGTTTTCCCGGGAGACCCAGAAGGCGGATTAACCCAGCATATTGCATACGCCAATTACCAGATACTGAAGAAAGCGGATTATCACGTTGATTTTAGAGGCGGGGATTTACCTGAGAGCCACCTTGTGCACACGATCCAGCTACGGATAGGCGAAAAGATTGATGAGACCACTGAGGCTATGGCTAAGGTGTTCGGTTTGGAGTATGTCTTGCCGGGTACCCCGGAGATTGGGCATACTAGTCCCGGTACCATGATACATACACTGGTCTCAAACGGCGTTGCAAGCATAATCAGCGAGTCGGGTCTCGGGTACAGAACCCAGCCACGGGAAGAGTTCATACAGGACCATGTACGAGGCACAGTGAACCTACTAAAACACTTCAAAATGATGGGCGGCAAACCAGAGAAACCAGAAAACCAGCGTTACCTTGACATGGAGTGGGAAGGTGTAATGGCGCCTGAAGCCGGGATATTCGAGGCACACGCCGACTATGGCGATATATTGTCTTTAGGCGAGACCATTGGCTTGATTAAGGACTTGGAGGGTAGCATATTAGCTGAAGTTAAGTCGCCTATTGATGGTGTGGT
Source organism: Candidatus Bathyarchaeota archaeon (assembly GCA_937877765.1). Lineage (GTDB taxonomy): Archaea > Thermoproteota > Bathyarchaeia > TCS64 > TCS64 > RBG-16-57-9. Next base: position 1,405 of record CALGBN010000111.1, read on the forward strand.
TCATACCATGTATCCGGCAAGACTTGTTTTCCCCGGTGAACGACTCTATACGTTACTGAGGATCGGGGAAAAGACAGGCTGGTGATTATTTTCGGTAGTATTAACTACCTAAATTATTTTTAGCTAAAATTGAGCGAGGGAATCTGCATAAATCACCTTTTCAATTTCGGTAGTATAGACTACCTCAATTCAATGGCAATAAACCAACGCACATCAGCACCATAAACCTTAGCAAGCTCTTTCACAGCCTTGGCTCCCCTCAAACCCCCATAATACACACTATACTGCGTCAACTCCCCACCAGTTATTGATATAATATCATGTAAGTTACTCCAGAATCTGTGGTGAGGTTTATCATTGATAAAATCATAGGAAACAAGATAAGTGTTCTCGGTTTCTGGCTCGTCCTGTATTTCTGCAAGTATTTTCCGAGCTATGCTTCTTCGACCTCTCATCTTAATTTCGGTAGTTAATACTACCCAAAATAGCTGTAACGAGACCAGCAATGACCAAAACAAGATACAGCCATAATAAGGGAAATCCGAATTAAGGTAGTTAATACTACCGAAAATAACTTTCAAGCATCGTCTCGAAAGACTCGCCCAAATGCAGAGTATCATTCATATGCTTGACGATCCTGTCGTCTCTCCGATAGGTGAGCACTGTTACGCCTGTGTTTGTTGTGCTGAAAGCGAAAAATGGTATTGCGTCTAGTTGTACACCTGTCCAGTAGCTGATTATCTTGTCAATAAGCCATGAATGGGAGACCACGAGAGACCAGTCATCACATTCTGAGTCTATCTTTTCAATCACTTTTACTGCACGGTTGAATATCTCTTCAACTGATTCGCCGCAACTGTATGGTCTCCAATCTCGAATTGGCTCAGATTTCTCGGTCCAGTAGGTCTTCGCTTCCTTCATGGTTGTTGTGGGTTCTAGTCCGTGTCTGTATTCGTCTAGTTCGGTTTCTATTATTGGTTCAACGTTGATGTGCTGTGATATGATTCCTGCTGTTTCTCTTGCTCTTTTTCTGTGGCTTGTGTAGAGTTTACATTTTGATCCTATTGTTTTCTGGAGGCGCTGGGCTAGGGCTGTGGCTTGTTGTCGTCCCTTGAGTGTTAATGGT
>CALGBN010000112.1 GCA_937877765.1 Candidatus Bathyarchaeota archaeon
AATGATACGGCGACCACCGAGATCTACACCGTCTAATTCGTCGGCAGCGTCAGATGTGTATAAGAGACAGAAACTCTACAAAGAGTTAGAGGAAATCGCAGAGATCGTTGAAGAACACTACAAGGACATGCAGGACATGGAGTTCACCATCGAGCAGAGTAAGCTCTGGATACTCCAGACAAGAACAGGCAAACGAACAGCACGATCAGCCATAAAGATCGCAGTAGACATGGCGGAAGAAGGCTTAATCACCAAAGAGACCGCCGTCAAAAGAATCACACCAAACAACGTTGACCAGCTACTACACCCCCAGTTCGACCCAGAAGCAAAGAAAGAAGCAGTAATGCTAGCAAAAGGACTAAACGCGAGCCCCGGCGCAGCAGTAGGAAAAGCAGTCTTCAACGCAGACAGGGCAGAGGAACGAGGCAAGACCGGAGAACAAGTCATCTTGGTCAGACCAGAGACCACACCAGACGACGTCAACGGCATGATCGTCTCACAAGGCTTCCTAACGCAGCACGGCGGCGGCACAAGCCACGCAGCGGTAGTCGCAAGAGGCTGGGGAAAACCATGTGTCGCAGGCTGTGAGGACATCAGAATCGACAACAACAGAAACCTGTTCACCGTAGGCGAGCACACCATCAAGGAAGGCGACTGGATCAGCATCGACGGCGCAACCGGAGAAGTATTCCTCGGACAAGTAGCCAAGATGGAGACCGCCTTCGAGAAAGAAACAGAGCTAATCAAGGCACTGGAATGGGCTGACGAGATCAAGGCAATCGGCGTCCTAACCAACGCGGACAACCCAGAGGACTCAGCAAAGGCACGCCAGTTCGGAGCCACAGGCATCGGACTATGCAGAACAGAGCACATGTTCTTCGACCAAGAAGGAGAAGAGATCAGCAGACGTGAAAACGTAGTCGAAATGATCCTCAAATCAGAAGTCGCAGCACCCATGCTAAGACAACTAGAAGCCCTAGAGTTAGCCATGGAAGCAGCGCCTGAAGACGAGGAGAAGAAAGCCGAATACGAGGAACTGAAAGCCAAGGCAGACGCCAACGAGGACGTTAAGAAGTACAAGAAGGCGCTTGAAAACATCCTACCTTTCCAGAGAAAAGACTTCGTCGGAATCTTTGAGGCAATGGACGGATACCCAGTCATCATCAGGCTAATCGACCCACCAATGCACGAGTTCCTACCACCAAGAGAAGAACTACTAGAAGAAGTCACCATGCTACGCTGCAAGGGCGACAACCCAGAGCTACTCAAGGAAAAAGAGTACCTACTAAGCGTAGTCGAAAGCCTATGGGAGACAAACCCAATGCTAGGACTCAGAGGATGCCGTGCAGGCTTGATGTACCCGGGACTAACCGAGATGCAGGTCCAAGCCATCATGGAGGCGGCGGTAGAGGTCAAGAAAGCAGGAGTGGACGTACACCCTGAGATCATGATCCCCCTCACAAGCCACATCAACGAGATGCACATGGAGCACGAGAAACTCAAGAAAGTAGCAGAGAAGGTGCTCAAGGACGCGGGCATGGAGCAACTCAAGTACAAGATCGGAACCATGATCGAGATCCCACGCGCAGCCTTGACAGCAGACGAGATCGCCGAATCAGCCGAGTTCTTCAGCTTCGGAACCAACGACCTAACCCAGATGACATTCGGAATCAGCAGAGACGACGCAGAAGGCAAGTTCCTACTCAACTTCGTAGACAGAGGAATACTGCCAAGCAACCCATTCCAAGTAATCGACAGGGAAGGCGTAGGCAAACTCATGAAGATGTGCGTAGACGCAGGACGCAAGACACGCCCAGACCTAGAAATAGGAATCTGTGGAGAGCACGGCGGAGAGCCAAGCAGCATCGAGTTCTGCCACATGATCGGCTTGAACTATGTAAGCTGCAGCCCATACCGTGTACCCATCGCCCGTCTAGCAGCAGCACACGCCCAGCTTGACCACCCCAAGGAGAAATAATCTCCCTCCCCCAAAATTTTCTTATAGTTATGAAAACTCATTTTTATATCAAAAAATTATTCAAAAAATAGAGATGTAGAGCCTGTTCTTCCATTAGCTCCTCTACTTCGTCCTCGCCTTCCTTGTAGAAAGTCTTCTCCTCGGGGGCAAGCTCATAGAGTTAGTCTCAGGAACTCTCCAGCGTGTACACGTTCCTCATCAGCAATATCCACTAAGACTTTTTTCGCCAGCTCATTATCCGTGGACTCAGCCAACTGCATATACAACTGTATAGCCTCATACTCAGCCGCTACCATGAACCTTATCGCGCGTACAAGCTCCTCTTCAGTAAGTTTTCTATCTGCTTTTAATCCGCTAAACGGGTCACCAAACTCTGGCATGGATACACTGGTAAAACTAAACTAAAAAGATAAAGGGTGGTTAGAGGTTGCACTTCTCAAGAAGAAGCTGCCACCTGTGGTCAACTCCCTCCTGAATAGCCTTCAACAACTCCTTGTTCTCCTCTGGACGGAACAAGTGCCTAAACCTACCCTGAGTCTTCAAGTACTCGTCAACAGGCTTCTTGTTCTGTGGACGTCTGGCAATCGCCGCGCTAGCCGCACTCAGCTTATACACAGGGCGTCCATCAACACGCTCCACCTCATAGAGTGGGAAGATACATGTCTGAGTCGCTAGCCTCGCGATGGTCACAGTGTCCTCCGTTGGATACCTCCAACCTCTAGTGCATGGGATTATTGCGTGTAGGAACTTTGGTCCCTCTGTGTGGAATGCTTTCCTGCATTTGTCCAGTACATCCTGTGGATAAGCTGGGCTCATAGTGGCAACATAGGGTATATCGTGGGCAACCATGATGTCATCAATGGGTTTCTTCCACTGCGTCTTACCGGGGATCACTGATCCCGCAGGGCTTGTAGTTGTGCTAGCTGCGAATGGTGTTCCACCGCTTCTCTGAATGCCTGTGTTCATGTACGCCTCGTTGTCCATCAACACATAGGTGAAGTTGTGTCCACGCTCAAGTGCACCGGACAACGCCTGGAAACCAATATCATAGGTTCCTCCGTCTCCACCGAACGCGATAACGTTCAGCTTATCATACTTTGCAAGTGGTCCTTTACCGCTTCTACGG
>CALGBN010000113.1 GCA_937877765.1 Candidatus Bathyarchaeota archaeon
TTTTCAAGCAGAAGACGGCATACGAGATGTAGAGAGGTCTCGTGGGCTCGGAGATGTGTATAAGAGACAGGAAACAAACCCACAGGCAGCCGCAAACGCCTACATGAGATCATTAAAACAGCTTAGAAACGCATACAGAAAATACGAAAAAGACCACCCAGAAATAGCCGACGAACTCGAAACACCAGAAGGCGACGAGTTACCAGAGGACGAGTTACCCGACGAGCCGACAGACGAAGAAATCACAGAAACCCAGCAACAGTTAGTCGAACGCTTCCAGGAACGCTTCCAGGAAAGACTAACCGCAATGTATGAGAATTATAACAGTGTTGAAGATGAATTATCTCCTGATGACGCAGTAAAGGCATTAAACGCATTGACGAAAGCCGAGCAGAAACTACTCCGAATACAGGAGAGGATAGATTCCGGTGATGTTGATGGCGCATTAGATGATCTTGATGAAACCGGTGAAGAGATGGATGATGATTTTGAATCCATGGATGATGCAGCGGCCTCACAGATGTTCAAGACCATGAACAAGCTAGAGGAGCGCATACAGAAGATGGAGGAGAAGGCAGCAAGAAAAGCAGCTGCTGGTGAGGACACCTCAGAAGAAGATGGAATACTAGCCTCACTCCATGGAAACAAGGACAAGACCAAAGATGACTACAAGACCAACAAGGGTAATTCTGGTAACAGCGGTAACGACAAGGAAACTGGTAAACCCGATAAAGAAACCGGTAAGCCAGACAAACCAGAAAAAGAAAAGAAACCCAAGAAAAACGAGTAATCTTTTCTCTTAAATCCTTTTTATCCAAATTTTATAAAATAAAATAATGAAAAATAGTTTACTCTTTAGAACTGCGTCCTCTAAGATAGAAACCGATACCGGCTACTATTATGAATCCCGCTATGAAGTATAACCATTCCATAGTTGAGAGGGTGTTGGAGAAGTATTTGAACTATTACTCGGCTTTTGTTTGCATATAGACTACGAGACTTGAGATTAACCCGATTACTAGCATGCCGTAGCCGAAGTATCTGTAAGGGTAATAGGTTACGGTCTCTGGTTCCATTGGTCTTAGGTAATAGAAACCCGCATTGATATCGGCTGCCTCGCCTTCGACTATGTTTCCTGTTATCTCGATGGTCCAGTCTCCGGGTCCGGGAAGTAGTAACTCTGTGGGGTTGTCTGTGATGTTCCATGGGATCGTCTCACCCATGCCGGTCACCGTGAAGCTGGTGTTTAGGGTAATCATGCTGTTGCTCCAGACTGTTACGTATGGTGATACTCCGTCGTCTATGCTTTGTGTTCCTGTGTTGAAGCTGTATGTGGTTCCGGTTGTGGTGTCTTCCCAGAGTGTTACTTGTTCTGGTGCTAGGTGGATGGTGTATGTTTGTGGTAGAAATATGAAGGCGACTCCTAGTACTGTGACTATTAGTGTGATGGTGAGGTAGTTTCTCTTCATGTGTCAACATATTCTGGGGAATGTTATTAATACTATAGACTAGAACAGCAAATAGAACAATTTGAACATCAATGAGTTTCTGAAACCAAGCATACCCAAGATACTGGTGACTCTAGTTTTACCCGCTGTGGTTTATGTGTTTTTGACTTTTAGTTTGGAGGGTGTACTGGATTTCTACTGGTATCTTTTGACACCATATTACCGGGTTTATGCTGATGTTTTGTATAGGGAGTTTAACTGGTTTATCCTGCTCTGGGTTCCCTTTTATCTATCTGCTTGTCTCATGGAGGCTGGGTATAAACGCGGTATGCGAGACTAGGTCTTGACTGTGGGCATTGTTGCTTCGATGAGTACCTTTGCGTAGTCTTTCTGGTTGTTGTAGATGTTGTAGAAGTATTTTTCGCCATCTATGGTTTTGATCTCTAGTGGTGCTAGCATGCCTAGTGTGGAGAAGAACCCGGTTTTGAAGCTGCCTGACTCGATGTTGCTGTACCAGATCATGTAGTTATCCTCGTCTGTTGCCAATAGCTGGTTTAGGTCAAGGTCTTTCATTTCTTTTCGGTTATGTTCTTGTTGGTTTTGGTTGTCTATTGAGAAGGCTATTGCGCCTGATGGTCCGCTGATTCCGCTTCCTAGTATGCCGGCTATGAGGCTGCTGGCTCCTACTTTTACGCAGAGGAGTCGTTGGTCTGTGAATATTAGGTCGCAGCTTTTTTGTGTCCATGTGCCGGGTGGTTTTGTTTGGGCGTTTTGGATTATGCCGAGGATTTTCTCCATTTTGGTTCCTTCTGTGGTTTGATGTTTGTTGTGTCCCTTAACTGTGTTGGTGTCTACTGGTGGGTACTTTGGGGAAAAATTTTCTTGACTGGGTTTAGCTGGTTTTGGTTATTCTAGGTATTTTTTGCATTTGTAGCAGTACCAGCGCTGGTATTGGGGTATCCATGTGGCTTCTCCGCCGCATTCGCTGCAGTATCTCCGTTGTGTCTGTTGCTGTTCTGGGTTTGGTGTTTGTTGTTGAGGTGTTTCCGGTTTTTTCCTACGTTTGAGTAAGATGTATCCTCCGGCGATCAACGCGGCTATTATTGCTAAGCCTATGAAGCCGCCCCACCACTTGTAGCCGGTTAATGGGTCTTCTACTGTGAAATAGTCGCTTATGGCGAGTTCACTGTTTAGGTATATCTGGATTGTCCAGTCTCCTATTGTTTGTTCAGGTGTTGCTTGTGCTAGGTCTAGCGTGGAGTAGATGTTCCAGTCTCCTGATGCCTCTAAGATATAGTTGTCTGTGTAGGTGAGGTTGTTTGGTCCATTGTATATCCAGTCGATCTGGTCTTCGGCTGAAGCGTTTACCAGTGTAATGTAGCTTATTACGGTGGTGCTTGGCTCGAAGATATCCTTGATGTTTGCTGGTGATCCGTTTTCTACGCTTCCACAGGTTAGGTGGTTTGTTATGGTAGTTTCGTATGAGGCTACATTGACTGTGGTTTGTGTTTGTATTGTGTTTCCATCGTTGTCTGTGCCTGTTAGTGTGAGTGTATGTGTTCCCGCTGATAGTGATGCTTCTAATGTTGACCCTGTTCCTAGGTTTCCGTCTATGCTGCTAACCCATGTCGGGTTCAGGATTACGCCGTCCTCGATGTCGTAGACTAATCCTTCAAGGGTGTTTGCGCCTATAGGGTATGTGATGTTGCTCAGTGGGGAGAAGATTGATGCTATTGGCTGGTTTTTCTCTACGTTGAACTGGTTTGAGAGTCCTGTGACTGTGTTTATACCATCAGTTGAGTATACTTTTACAACACAGGAGCCCCCGGGGAGTCCACCTAGATCAACGTCACAAGTTTTCTCGTCTGTCTCGGAGCATAGGGTGATCCATGTTTCACCGCCATCGTAGCTGTACTGTACCATGCTGGTGACTTGGTCTCCGTCTATGTCCGAGGTTTGCCATGTTATCCTGTATGTTCTTTCCCCTGTATCCTGAATGTTTATCCCGGTTAGACTTGGTGGGTTCTGGGATGTGGTTTTTGAGTATAATACTTGGTCACCGAGGGTGATCTGGATCGTCTCTGTGCCATTAGGGTACGGGATGGTGAATCCGAATCCATTAAAGTATCCATCAACGCCGAAATAGCCTTGATAGAGTACGGTTCCAACGGCATCGAGACATTTTACCGTATAATCTCCTACTTCTAGGATTTCTGGTTCTCCGTATGATGTGAACCATGGGTCGGCAGCTACTGTATGGTTCTCGTAGATTAAGCCGCTGAAGTAAATTATGGGCTGTGGGGGGTCTCGTAGCGCTAAGTAGAGCTCAGTGCTCGTCTCAGTGGATGCCCATGGCTTAAAAGTGTTGTATACTCCTCTGCCCATGAAACAATAAATATTGGTTGTTCCGAAGTTGAATACTGCTTGTTTATCTGAGAGTTCAGATTTGGGTGTTCGGTAATCCGCTTGGACATATGGTTGACTAAAGTCATAGATTTCCCCGTCTTTGAGTATTAGTTCTTTGACCTCTATCCCATAATCTGGGTATTGGTTGTATTGTTCTCTTAGAAGGTATAATCCATATGTGTGTCCAAGCTCGTGGGCTGACACATATGCGTGTGCGTTATTCTGTACGAGAACAGCGTTCTGGTACAGTAAAGCGTATGCCATTCCCTCCTCCACGACATCGCTCCACCACTCAGAGCCGCTTGGGAGAACAGCTACAGTCTTGCTATTTGTGAATACCTGTGTCTTTGATAGGTGGCTCAATAACGTGACTTTTTTCACAGTGATCCCTAATGAGTCCCAGACCGCGTCTTCAGGGAGATCATATGCTTTTGGAATCACGCGGTAGTTGAAATGTGAGTAAGGTAGTGGATAAACATCATAGACAAAGTCTGTCTGTTTCTTGACAAACTCTAAGAAAGTATTCTGCTGTTCAGGATCATCCCAGTTGATGTTCATCTCCACTGGTAGATACGCTAGGCTTAGTTTCTTCATCTTTTTAGCGTATGCATTTTCTTGCCATATTCTTGGTTCAATGTTTGATGGAATACAGACACCGTTTGGATCAAGTGTAATCTTTAGGTTGTAGGTGCCTTCTGGTAGTGTGAATATGTGGTCGCTGATGATTGTATTTTTATCAATTTTGAGTGATGCATCGACTGTTATAGTGCTTGATGTGCTAATACATTCTAGTCTAGCCGGAACCTGAGATATATCATAACCTTCAACTGCTCCAGTCCATCTATAATAGACTCTAATCCCCGCCTGCCGATCAGCCGCTAATGCATGGCTGAACAAATCCATGTCGTATGGAGCGGTAGTAATCTGTACTACCTCTGCGTCGATTACCTCGATCCATAATGGGAGTACCTGAAACTGCAGTTCCTTAACAGAGTCTCCATATATAGGATCAATTTCTGGAATGAGTTTGATCGACCAGTTCTCCGGACCCGTAGGAGGCGAATCCAACTGTAACAATGGTACGGTTTCTTCAATTGAATACTCTCCGGTACTTGATACCTCAATTGAAGGAAGTATCTTGTAGAGTTGTCCGTTTCGGTATAGTTCAGGATTTACTATGACTCCTGATACAGGTGCATTATTGAATGATATTGAGCCATCTACCTGAATTTTTTCACCAGTTGTTAGCTTGGTCTTTGCAATTTCTGCTTCATGTTTAAGGCTACTCTCTATACTAAAGCTATACTCGTAGGGTTCGCCGTCTATCCATACCTTGGCCTTCCAGTAACCGGGGTCTCTGAATAGTAACTCATAGCTGCTTTCTGTGGTTGTTATTGATGCGGTAACAATGTATGTCGCCCACTCTGTCTTCCCCTGTGTTGAAGGTGCAGCAATGTCTATGTACTCGTTACCTATGATCTCGTTTGGTCGCGGTGTCTCCCACTCCATATAGATTTTATGTGATCCTTTTACGTTACCTAACTTCATCCAGAAATATACTGCCTCCCCATACTCGAAGCTGGTCTTTCTGTCCACTGGTTCATTATTCTCTACCCCAGTTGTAAATGCTTGATCCAGTACCGTGTAGCTTGACTCCTCCTTAACCGTGAACTCTTCAATGTGAAAATCCGTGTTACCCGTGCTGTCGGTTACCTCAAGCTCCACCGTGTATGTTCCAATAGAAGGAGGAGTCCATTGCCAGTATCTTTCACCCTCCTGAGCCGTGACATGCTCTCCGTCAATATACCATGACCATGAAACGATCTCTGCTCCTTCAACTTCTGAAGTGTCGATGAACTCAACCTGCTCTCCGGGACTCGGTGAAATTGGTTGATAATCAAAATCCGCTATTAGCTCCGAGTCACTTGATGAGCCATCAGCATAGTACATCATACTATACTCTATGTAGCCAATCTGTCTAGCGTAGGTGTAGACTAACTCAAAATAATCATCGTAGGGGTTCTCATCCATAGTAACATAGGGCCCATAAGGCCAGACCTTAACCTCAACAGTGTCCCCTTTAGTAACCTCGAAACCATCTCTAACCTCACCCCACTCAGATCCAGATACTCGACCTTTAATGAAAGGACGCTCTCCCTCACTAGCAACCGTTGTGAAATATACTCTCCCATCTTTCTCAGCTATATATGTAAAAACGGCTATGGGGCGGTCATCCCAAGACTCTCCAGACCCGTCACTGTACATCTGGACCGTGTATTGTCCATTGCTGTACGCGTAACTACCAATGCTCCCAGTTATTGTCTCGACTGTCTGCTGACCATTTACAGTGCTGAAAGGCAGAAAACACAATAAAAGTAGTAATAATCCCGTTGTCTTGAGACTTATTCTCATTTGAAATCACGTTAATAATGGGTTCATGGTTTTAAACCCGTCTAAAACTCATCTATTAAAATGGAGCCGGGCGAGGGATTCGAACCCCCGTGGAGCCGCTCTGCAGGCGGCCGCCTAAACCGCTCAGCCAACCCGGCGCAACAATGAGAGACACGAACTGTTTTTAATGTTTTGTGTATGGTGGGACCGCCCGGATTCGAACCGGGGATCACGCGGACCCAAACCGCGTATCGTACCAAGCTTGACCACGGTCCCAGCGCAAACCGATAAGGGCTAACATGTTATTAAATGATATGTCTACCCGTAGCGTTGTTTAGAAGCTTCAAGGGCTGCTACTACTGGTAGTATCTCACCGGCTAGCATGCTGAGCATGGCTCCTCCTCCTGTGGATACATGGCTCATCTGGTCATTGATACCAAGCATTGACGCCATCGCCCCCATGTGGCCTCCGCCCACCACTGTGAACCCCTTACAGCGAGCCATACACCGAAGTAATTCCTTTGTACCGATGTCGAATCCTCGTCTCTCGAACATCCCCAATGGGCCTTCTGCTACTACTGTTTCAGATTTCTCGATAGTGCTACAGTAT
>CALGBN010000114.1 GCA_937877765.1 Candidatus Bathyarchaeota archaeon
GTCTCGTGGGCTCGGAGATGTGTATAAGAGACAGTAATACTACTAGTTGGAACCGTAGGACTAGTTGGTTGGGCGACATTCAGCGCACAAAAAGCTACAGAACGGGCAGTTACCGTCTTAGACGATAATAATATTCAGTTAGAAGATGGGTTGCTCGTATTTCAACCGACCTCAACCCCAGAAACAGGTTTGATATATTATCCGGGAGGTCTCGTAGACCCAGAAGCATACGCAGTTACTGGACAAGGTGTCGCGGACGCAGGGTATCTGGTTGTGATTCCTAAAATGCCTTTGAACCTAGCCTTCATGGGTATCAATCGCGCCGATCGAATTCGGCAAGAATATCCTGAAATTGATTCATGGGTGATTGGTGGGCACTCACTTGGTGGCGCGATGGCGGCTGAATACGCAAAAAACAATCTGGACAGTATTGATGGGCTTATCATGTACGCCTCTTATCCAGCTAACTTTGATGCATACGTCGATTTTCCAATACCAATTCTCACCATAATAGGCACAAATGACCCGGGATCTACTAAACAAGAAGAGTTCTATGACGCTATTTCAGACTCAGCTACTCTCTTTCTCATCGAAGGAGGCAACCATCGGCAGTATGCGGACTACAGTTTCCAAAACAATGATGGTATTCCAACCATTTCAGCGGGAGAGCAACAAGATCAAATCATCGCAGCGACAATCCAATTTCTTAGCAACTTGAATTATTAACCTAATCGATTATTTTTTCCTCAAAACCAGAGGGGAGGGGGGGTACCAACATCCCAACCCGAAAGCAGCTTCTTTCAGCGAAACCAGCCTCAGAACAGCCCTGTCTCGATCTTGATCTATGTAAAAAACCGTGTCCTTAACGTTTTTTCGTATACACTTTTGTCAACGAAAAATAATACCTATTCACACATGTTCCTACGAGAAATTTTTTTCCCAAGGTTCCCACCAGTAGACACCATAAAACAATCGTTTATTAGCAAGTACCGGTTGGCTAGAGTGACACATGGAGATAATAGCTAGACAGCCGTCTCTCAGGCATCTAATGGTACCATTACTAGGGCTCATCCTATCCACAGCACTATTAATGGCATCACTGTGGCAAATCGAGATCGCTGTAGCCCTCCCTGGAGACTATTTTGATTTCCCATTCTACATCTGGACAGTAAACAAATGGTGGATCAGAGACTTCTGGTACATGATCAACATGATAAGCTGGGTCCTCGCAGTAATATCAACCGCATCATTAGTCAACCTACACAACCGCAAAGACCAATAAGTAAAGGTTAAAACCCACCCAACCAAACCAGAAACCACATTGAAACCAGAGGTAAAAACCACCCTAGAACGCCTCAAACAAGTAGGATCAAACCTAACATTCGAAGGCGAATACGTAGCAGACTTCATAGTAAGACTAGACAAACTAATCGAGGTCAACGGAGTACGCATGGAAGGAAACACCCTCAAAATACTAGTAGGCGATCCAAAAACAGCCAACCCAACAGAAATACTAAGCGTAATAGCCAAAGCAACACTACTAAACGTCTCAGCAGCAGGCTACGAAGACACACCATACGGCAAAATGATCTACTTCGAATACTACATCCCACCATGGAACGAGACATACATACAGTAACCAGCACCCCCTCATCTAACACAGACAGATGAGGTAACACTTTCTTAATCAATACAAACCACAGCAATAAACCAGTCAACCGGTGGTAAGACTCGCTTTACGTTGGGAAACGCAATGAACAAACGAGTCTTACCAAAGAACAGGAACAACTAGAATCATTTAAGTCTTAATAAAAGTAATAAAGAAACAAAGATCGAAATATATAGACTAGTAAGGCTTGTCCTTCTGCTCCACCCTGTAGAGCTTCTTATAGACAGAATCCCACTTACCTTCCTGAATCCTATCCGATATATCATACATAACCTCCCTGAAGGCCCGCTTCTGGTCCTCATCCTCATACTTATAGTAGAGAGCAGAAAGATCATGCCATATTTCATCCTTGATGTCCGTTAACTCGACCTCACCGCTAGGGAGGATCTGATCAATTACATCCTTCACCATGCCTTTGAAGCCATTCTGTTTATCATCAGACGCCATAGGTATTCGATGGTGAACCTGAAAAAATCGCATATAAGCCTTGCTAAAACCACTTTTTAAGTTGCTTTATTTTGTTAAAATTACATCTTTCCTTTTCCAGTATTTTACAAATATGCGTATTAATTATGATGGTAAAACTAAACTCTCTGTGATCTGGGAAAAAAGTGTCTGGATATAATGAAAGCATGGAGCCAAAATATGGATTAATGATTGATTTAAAGCAGTGAATACACATTAATATCGTAAAATCCCCGGAACTGTGCCCTAGATGACCCTAAAAACGCCCCCCATCATCACTTCTGAAACAGCAAAATCAATGCTGGAGGGAAAAACCATTGTGTCCATTGATCTAGAGCTATCTCAAACAACGATAAAACAGACAAAAAAAGGATATTTACTTGATGGAATCGAATCTATCGATAAGGAAAGCCTCGAAAAAATAGCCCTAGACTCACGATCAGTCTACTTCGTACAAAACAAAACCGTTTACATGGCTGCCATCGGTGGCAAACATTTTTATAAACTGGCTAAAACCCGGGGAGCCCCAACCCTAGAGATAGACGGCATCAGAATGCATAGAACAAAAAACACTACCCCAGAGAAAGATACCATGGAAAAGCTTCAGATATTAGGTATAAACCGAGGACGAGTACTTGATACCTGTATGGGGCTCGGTTATACCGCTATTCATGCACACATGAGTGGTGCAGAGTACGTAGTATCCATTGAGTATGAGCCAAACGTAGTCAGAATAGCACAGCTAAACCCATGGTCCAAGCGATTATTTACAGAGGATAGCATCTACAAGCTTCTCGGTGACAGTTTCTTTGTTATTGATGCTTTTCCATCTGATCATTTTGATTATATTCTACATGATCCGCCTCGTCATAGTAGCGCTGGGCATCTATATGGGCAAGAATTCTATGATAAACTGGCGAGAGTAATCAAACCCGGAGGTCGAATGTTTCACTATACTGGTGAGCCAAGGTCACGATACCGAAAAGTGAACATACAGAAAGGCATCACAGAGCGTCTGGGAAAATCGGGATTCAGAGACATCACATATCATCCCAAGGTAATGGGTGTCACTTGCACTCTTAGCACCGTTTAAGCTAAATCCAGATAAACCATATTCAGATGCGAGAAACAATGCCAAAGCTTCCAACAGGCAAAATACCCAAAGAACTACTCACAAAATACGTATTTTCATGCCTAGGCATCCCAAACAAACGAGTACTCAAAGGCCCACTGATCGGCGAGGACGCCGCCGTTATTGATCTAGGTGAAACCGTATTGATCGCCAAGGCAAACCCAATCACAGGAGCCGAGGAAAAAATAGGATGGCTTGCAGTACACATCAACGCCAACGATGTAGCCGCGAGAGGAGCAAAACCCCTTTGGTATATGAGTATCGTGTTGCTTCCAGAAAACTCAGATGAGTCTTTGTTGGAGACAATAATGTTAGAACAGCATGAGGCTTGTAGTGAGCTTGGTATTTGTGTTGTCGGTGGTCATACAGAGGTGACTCCGGGTCTTGGACGGCCTATTGTCTCTGGGTTTATGCTGGGTGAAGCAAGCAAGACTAATTATGTGACTACTGGTGGCGCCAATATTGGAGATCAAATTATACTCACAAAGGGAGTGGGTATCGAGGGTACAGGTATCCTTGCAGCCGATCTACGTGAAAGATTGGTTGGGGTGTCCTCTGAGACGCTGGATAACGCTGTAAAACTTCTCGATAAGATCAGTGTGGTTTCCGAGGCTGAGATCGCATCAAAGTTGGGTGGTGTTACTTCAATGCATACACCTACTGAGGGTGGAGTATTAAACGGGTTACTAGAAGTATCCGAGGCATCGGGCAAAGGCTTCAAGATATACGAGAAACGGTTACTCATTCACCCAGAGACTCGCGAAATATGTGATGAACTTGATATTGATCCATTAAGGTTACTGAGTTCAGGAAGCTTGTTAATAGTTATCGATCCTACCAAAAGCAGTGAACTAATAGAAAAACTCAATGAGCACGGTATTCCAGCGCAAGTTATCGGTGAGATTACTTCTGATTCAGGTATCGTTGTTGGGCTTGATGGGTCTGAGACTTTTGTTTCCGATGTTAAACAGGATGAGTTATTCAGGGTTCTTGAGGAAACAACCTGAGCAGTTTCACTCACCCCCCCACTTTAAGTATGTTAGAACCTACGAAATGCATAAATTACCCTTTTACACCCAATTGAACGGGGCTTAGATTGAACCATCCATCAGTATTCATTGACGAGGCAATCCTCGAAATACATTACATACCCGATAAAATACTCCACAGAGACGTAGAACTGCAACGCCTAAGATCGCTATTTGACAGTATAGTAACTGCCCCCTATGAGATGAGTCAGAAAGCGGTAATCGTTGGTAACGTTGGAAGCGGAAAAACAGTGCTCGCCAACGTATATGGAAAAGAACTCCGAAAAAAAGCAGAAAAAAGAAAACTCAACTTTCATTATATTCACATCAACTGCCGAACCCGCAGAGGCAGCCTC
>CALGBN010000115.1 GCA_937877765.1 Candidatus Bathyarchaeota archaeon
ACATAAATCTCGACACACCCGGAAAAGACACACAGCGCCACCGAGAAGCAGGAAGCAACGCCACAGCCATACTCCAAGAAAACACCACAGCAGTATTCCTAGATAGATATCTTACTCTTCAACAGGCAGCAGAATACCTTGGACCCCTCGATTTTCTGGTGATTGAAGGATTCAAGACACTGGGCACACATGCTCGTATTCTTGTTCCACGAGAAAACGGTGAGCTTGATTCTCTGAGGAACGGATTGGAGATAGCTATTGTTAAGGTTCCTGATTCAAAGTACGATGCTGAGACTGATCTACCTGTTCTCTCACTGGACAAAGCCTCCATGCTAGCCGACATAGTAGAAGCAAAGGCGTATCCGCTTCTCCCGGGACTGAACTGCCACGGCTGTGGATACGATGACTGTAAAGAGATGGGCAAGGCACTGTTAGCTGGTGAAGCCCAGATCAATAAATGTGTCGGCTATGGGTCAAGCTTCTCCCTCAGAGTCAACGACCAAGAAGTAGCAATGAATAACTTCACAAGAGCCACCATGGAGAACGTCATCCTCGGCTTCCTCAAGACCCTTAAAGGCGGAGACGAAGCAAGAAAAATCAAACTGGAGTTCGAAAAATGAGCACACAACTACACATATGCATAGACAGCAACGAGGCAAGCAAACAAAAAACCATCATCACCTACCTCAAGTTCAACGGATTCAACGTCGAGATCAAACCCCTAGACGTATGCGACTTCGTAGTAAGCGACAGAGTAGGCGTAGAACGCAAAGACGCATCAGACTTCCTCGGCAGCATGAAAGATGGCAGGCTTTTCAATCAAGCCCGAGACATGGCTGAGATATACGAGAAACCGGTCATAATTCTTGAAGGTTCAATGAAAAAAGCCCTCAAACGAAGCAGAATGCGCCCCAGCAGCATATACGGAGCCATGAGCAGCATCGCATTAGACTACGGCGTTAACATTATTCCAACTGATGACCCTGAAAGCACAGCCGTACTCCTCCACAGACTATGCTACAGAGAACAAGCCAAAGAAGAACGAACCATACAGCTACGCAGCATCAACAGAAGCCTACCCCTACACCAGCAGCAAGTATTCCTACTATCAGGACTACCTCAAATAGGCACCACCCTAGCAGAAGACCTACTAAACACATTCGAGACCCCCTACGAGGTACTGGTCAAGTTCGCAGAAGCAGAGATACACACCAGCGCATCAGGCAAAACCAAACGCCTCCTCGGACCTTTATCTGAAATAAAGGGAGTAGGACCAACAATCGTAGAATCCGCTCAGCAACTTCTCAAAGAGAACTACCCAGAGCTATGCGGCGTACCCAAGAAGTAGCCGCGAAACTCATTTATCAGAGAGGATTCGCCTATACCAAGGGTGGGCTCGTTGCATAGTGGATACTGCACCGGCCTCCGGAGCCGGAGATCGCGGGTTCGAATCCTGCCGGGCCCGCCAAGGGTTTGTCACCCCTGGTGAAAAGAGCAAGATATAAACCGTTGGGGGACTCGGTTATTTGAAACCCAGGAGATGGCCATGGACCCCCTATTGGAACTAACGAAAGAGTGCGAGAGCCTTCTGGCAAACGGTTTGAAGAAGGCTTACCCCGAGCTTGAGGCGGGGGAGCCTCGATTCACTGAGCCACCTGACCCCCAGATGGGGGAGGTGGCTACACCCATATGCTTCCAGCTTGCCAAGCAGCTGAGGCAGCCCCCCCAGGAGATCGCTCAAAGACTGGTGGAGGAGATGAAGCCCCGGGGCCTAGT
>CALGBN010000116.1 GCA_937877765.1 Candidatus Bathyarchaeota archaeon
GCAGAAGACGGCATACGAGATGTAGAGAGGTCTCGTGGGCTCGGAGATGTGTATAAGAGACAGGATGTTAGGAAGTAAGGCATTTGTAAAATCACTCGAGAACGAGGGCGTTGAACACGTATTTGGAATATCAGGAGGATCACTGATCCCCATCTGTGATGAACTACTAGACAGCGATATGCGGTTTATTCTTGCTCGACATGAGCAAGGTGCGGCACATATGGCTGACGGCTATGCACGTGTACTGAACAAGGTAGGCGTCTGTATGGCGACTAGCGGACCCGGTGCAACTAACTTAGTTACTGGCGTGGCCACGGCTCAGATTGATAGCAGCCCAGTTGTAGCATTCACTGGACAGGTCAACCGTAACGTTATCGGAACAGATGCGTTCCAAGAGTGTGACATCATCGGCGTCTCAGCCAGCGTGACCAAGTACAATATGCAGGTACGTACGCCTAGCGAGATACCTGAGACCGTGAAGAAGGCGTTCCACATCGCAAACACTGGAAGAAAAGGCTCGGTATTGGTGGACATACCCAAGGACTGTACCACTTTGAGTGGTGAGATGGACTTCAACCCACAGATAAAGTTTAGGGGATACGAGATGGACCACACACCCAAACCACAGGAGCTTGACTGGGCGGCGCAAATCCTAGCAAAGGCAGAGCGCCCACTGATCATGGCGGGTGGAGGAGTCATCGCTGCGGGAGCAACAAACGAGTTAGTAGCTCTCAGCGAGGCATTATTGGCTCCAACGGCGAACACCCTGATGGGTAAAGGCGCGTTCCCAGAGGACCACCCACTGAGTCTAGGGCTTTGTGGCATGCACGGAACTCAGGCATCTAACAGCTTGGTTCCACAGGCAGACGTGTTACTTGTTGTAGGCTCAAGGTTCAGCGACAGGACAACAGCCAAGGTAGCTGATTTCAACCCTAACGGCAAGGTGGTTCACATTGACATCGACCGTAGCGAGATCGATAAGAACGTTGAGACCGTTACAAAGGTAGTTGGTGACGCCAAGCTGGCTTTAGCTGGGCTGCTTGAGAGGGTTAAGGTTTTGAAGAATAATCCTTCCGCTGATTGGAGTAATCGTATCCAAGAGTTTAGACATGACTGGAGTAAGGAAGCGGACACAGCTAATGGTTATCTACGTGCACCAAAAGTCATCAGAGCACTCAGGGAACTACTGCCAAGAGACGCAATAGTCACAACAGAAGTAGGGCAAAACCAGATGTGGGCGGCACTCCACTACGACACATATCTACCTAGAACATTCCACACAAGCGGCGGCTTGGGCACCATGGGGTGGGGATTCCCCGCATCCATAGGAGCTAAAGCAGCTAAGCCGGATGTGCCTGTGGTTGATATCGCGGGTGACGGCAGCTTTGGTATGACCGAGAACAACCTAGCTACA
>CALGBN010000117.1 GCA_937877765.1 Candidatus Bathyarchaeota archaeon
GCGAAGGACTTGATCAAGTCGTTAAAAGAGTGGGATTTGGGTCTAGCTAGATCGGTTATATCTCTTGAAGAAGATGTTGACCAGTTCTTGTTTTTCCTTACCCGCCTTCTACGAACAGCGGTGAATAATCCATCAATGGCTAGTAAGATGCAGATCTCTATTGGGGATTGCATAGATTATCATCTGCTCATCAATCGAATTGAGTATATAGCCGATCATATCACAACTGTCGCTGAGTCATTCGTGGAGCTATACCAGTATAAGGATCAAGTATACGAACCCGGCATGGAGGTCATAATAGACGCGTTGTCAAAATCATTCGAATATTATGATAAAGCAGTTGAGGGCTTTTTCGAAGGTGCACTTGAGGATACAGGAAATATTATTGATTACGCGTCTGAAAGCAAACTAATCGATGAGGGGCTTAGGGACCTTCCACACCTTAATGATGCTGAGAGTAGAATTGTGATTCTCTGTCATTCAATAATGGATGAAGTTGGGTATATCAGGAACATCTGTGCGGATATATCAGAGATAACCATTGATAGGCACTATAAGCAGTCTCAATAATCATCTATCCGAAATCCCTAAATAACTCGTATCGCTAGTGATATATAGAGAGATGTTTGGCATCTTCCTAATACCCATAATGTTGATCCTAGGAATACTATTCCTAGTGACATCCGTGACCATGGGAGTCGGTCTCGTACTGAAGCTAGCCTTCTGGATCGTCTTCCTTCCAATACGCATAATGCTTTGGATGATTGGATTGATATTCTGAGAGTCTAACACCAAGCACAACCGGGAGGCTAGTGCCATGTAGCCGCCCAAAGTAATTCTATTTGTTTAAATACGGGCAAGATTTATCGTAGAGGAATGCAGGTCCCGTAAATGTTAGAAGCCATTGGTTTAATCGTCGCTTTTGTGGGTATCTTTGTATTACGCGCAAAGGATGTGGAGTTTTATATAGCTATCACCCTCGCAGCAGTAATTATTGGAATCACTTCAGGAAAGCCTTTGACGGTCCTGTTTGATGTACTAATCGTAACCCTATCTGCCTATAATACATGGAACCTTGTATCAGCAGTAGCCTTAATCACTGTACTTGGATACGCACTCAAAGAAACCGGGCTGATGGTCAAATTCATCGAGGGACTCAGCAGGGTTCTCCCCGGAAACATACTGCTAGCAACAATACCAGCCCTATTCGGTTTCCTATCGATGCCTGGAGGCGCATTGATGTCAGCACCGTTCATAGAGCCAGAGGCAAACAAGCTAGGATTGGCTTCAGAAGCAAAAACCTACTACAATGTCTGGTTCAGGCACCTGCTGTACTGGGTGAACCCTATCACATCCTCAACCATAATGGCTACTACCCTCAGCGGATTCGCAATAACCACGTGGCTAAGGTTACAATCACCTCTTTTTTTCGTGATGACAGCAATTGGTTTCATCGCCAGCAGAGGCTTCATCAAGACACCCAAGAAGAAAACAGGCTCAGGTGGTTTGACAATGGATGCCATGAAGGGTGGAATCCCTATCATCGTGACTGTTGCGGGTACATTGGTAGGTCTACCAATATGGGGTTCGCTACTTGCGGGTATATTTGTGGCTATGATTCTGGGCAGAGTTAAACTTGAGCAGGGTTTCATGATGTTTAAGAACGGCGTCAAATGGGACCTAGTGTTATCAATTGTCAGTATGCTATATCTACGGGATATGATTGAGATTACTGGCTCTGTTACATGCCTTTTTGACGTGGTTATCGCTTCCGGTGTGCCCATCTTAGCTATCGCAATCGTTGTTCCCTTGTTCATAGGAGCCATATCTGGGTCACCAGCCATGGGCGTAGGAATCGCTTTCCCCATATTGCTTCCATTATTCGGAGCACCAAACATCCATTTGACAAGCATTGTGTTCCTCGGGATCACTTGTACTTACATTACCTCGCCGCTGCACCTGTGTTTGGTGTTGACGAATGACTACTTCAAGTCGGATCTTAACAAGGTAATCAAGTATCTGGCACCAAGCAGCTTCGCCTTATACATCGTAGGACTAGCGTACCACTTGTTCCTCTACTATATGTAGCGGAATCTTTTAACAAACCCCAACAGAATCATTCTTGGTAGCTTTGGGAGTATTATTAACGCCGATAATACAGAAACAGGAGCAGACCCTCGACCAACTAAGAGGCAAAAGCTTCGCAGTAGACGGCTTCATAGTACTCCACGAGTTTCTAGCACTCATTAGGGACAGAACAGGCAGACCACTCAAAGATGATAAAGGAAATATCACAAGCCACCTCGTTGGACTAGCCTTCAGAACCACGCGGCTCATCTCAGATTATGATATGAAACTGGTGTTTGTATTTGACGGAAAGCCACCTACCCTCAAAGGAAAAGAGATCGAGACAAGACGAAAAGCCAGACGTAAGGCAGAGAAAGAGTATGAGGAAGCCGTAGAGCGTGGTGATATGCAGGAAGCCTATAGCAAAGCAGTGATGACGGGAAAACTCACACACCAAGGACTAGAAGACGCGAAAAAGCTGCTTGATCTCCTTGGTATTCCTTGGGTTCAGGCACCTAGTGAAGGCGAAGCTCAAGCCGCGTATATGGCTCAAAAGGGAGATGTCTGGGCTTCCAACAGCAAGGACTATGATTCACTGTTATTTGGAGCACCTAAGCTGGTACGGTTTCTGAGTATTAGTGGTCAGGAGTGGTTGCCGAGTAAGGGTAAATCACGTAGAGTCTTACCTGAGTTAATCGAGTTAGACAAGTTTCTAGGATATCATGGTATTACCCGCCTCCAGTTAATCGATATGGGGATACTGATTGGCACCGACTTCAACAAAGGCATCAAAGGGATAGGACCAAAAACCTCGCTAAAGTTAATCAAGAAACATGGCTCACTGGAAAAACTACCACAGGACATCAAAGCAAAGCTCCCAGACACAATAGACCAGATACGAGACCTCTACCTCAACCCAGAAGTCACCTCCAAATACAGTGTGGAACAAGGTGAGCTTCAAGAAGACGCCCTAGACGAGTTCCTTTGTGTTGAAAGAAACTTCTCAACGAAACGAGTTCAAACACTCATCAACAGGATGCGAAACAAGGCAGCCCAGAAATCACTGAAAGACTACTTTGGAGGCAGGGTATGACTGAGACAACTTTCAAACAACTCGCAAAACTCTGTAAAGACCTTGAGGCTACCACGAAACGCAAGGAGAAAACAGCTCTCATCAGTGAATTCCTCAAAGGGATCAACAGGGACGAGATTAAACTAGCTATATTGCTGACTATTGGCGCGGTTTTCCCTGAGACCAGTGATAAGACCCTTGATGTAGGCTGGAGAACCCTCAAACGCGTCATGGACAGGGGTGGTCAAACCACGTTGTTCAGACATCAACTTACAGTCAAAGAAGTCTATAACACACTACAAGAGATCGCCAAGGCATCAGGGGAAGGCAGTAGAAAACAGAAAGAACAATTACTGGAGAGAATGTTCGCCCAATCAGAGCCAGTGGAATCCGAGATACTTGCACGTATTATCTTCGGGGAGATGAGAATAGGCGTCAGCGAGGGAATGATGCTGGAAGGAATCGCAGAGACTACAAAATTAGACCCTGCGCTTGTACGCCGGGCATTGATGATGACAGGAGACATTGGGAAAGTAGCGGAGACCGCCGTTGATCATGGGGAGGCTGGTTTGTTGAGTCTTGAAGCTACCTTGTTTGTGCCTTTGAAGCCTATGCTTGCGAATACAGCCGAGACACCGTTGGAAGTCTTGGAGGATTATGATGGTGAGGCTGCTTTCGAGTACAAGTATGATGGGGCGCGGATTCAGATACATAGGAAAGGCGATGAGGTACGAGTATTCAGCCGTAGATTATCTGATGTCACAGAAAGCATACCTGACATCGTAGAGATAGTGAAGGATTTCCCAGAGGAGAAGGATTTCATCATTGAAGGCGAGGTAGTTGCTGTTGGTGAGAACAAACGCCCATTACCTTTTCAGGACTTGATGCGGCGTTTCACGAGAGTAAATAAAGTAGAAGATAAGGCAGAGGAGATACCCCTGCATCTGCACCTATTTGATGCCCTCTACTATGATGGAAAACTCTTGATTGACGAGCCATACAGCCACAGATGGAGCATCCTAGAAAAAATTGCCCCACAGAAATACCACACAAAACGAATAATCACCACAAATCCAGCGGAAGCCGAGGCATTCATGACCCAAGCCATTGAATCAGGACACGAGGGACTGATGGCGAAACGACTTAACAGTTCATACAGCCCCGGGGCAAGAGGCAAGAACTGGTACAAGCTCAAACCAGTGGAAACACTGGACGTAGTGATAGTGGCAGCTGACTGGGGTAGTGGAAGACGCAGAGGATGGCTAAGCAACTATCATCTGGGGGTCTGGGATGGTGAGGAGTATCTGGTCATCGGTAAGACGTTCAAGGGCTTAACTGATGATGAGTTCAAGTGGATGACTGAACACCTCCAAGAACTGCGGGTACGTGAATCAGAGTACACGGTACATGTGAAGCCTGAACTGGTAGTAGAAGTAGCATTCAACGAGATACAGAAAAGCCCCCACTACAAATCAGGATACGCGCTAAGGTTTGCAAGAATAACACGCATCAGAACAGACAAGAACCCAGACGAGGCGGACACACTTCAAAACGTATCACGGCTATACGAGCGACAGTTCAAATACAAGGACAAGTTAAACAGGTAGCTTCTTCCGTAACCCACCGATAAGCGAGCCTATTGCTGAGTCGTCTTTGATTGCCTCGCCCTCTGTTTTTGGTATTGACCGGTTCTCGATCAACTGGAAATGCACCAATAACCCAACCATGGCGAGTACACCTGATACCAGAATCCACCAGCTAATCGCGGTAATGTACAATGTAAACTCGGATGTAAACTGAATTCCATTAGGCACCAATAACCCCCCTGAAGCGAACAAGATGGTAGCCAAGGCAAAGTAATAGACCCAGATGGTTCTGCGTCGCATATCCTGTGCCTCTTCCCTGAGTTTACTCACGTCTTGGAGATTCTCACGCCACTGATCACCAAATCCAGCGATCTCCACAGCCTCCGGGTCAAGCTCAATGATAGGCTGTAATGTGTTGACGAATTTCTCGTTCTCCTTCTTCATCTGTTCGCGGAATGCTTCCTCGTATATCTCCATGCGCTGCTTGAACTCGTCGTCAAAGAGGAGCCACCAGAGGGAAAAGTTCCCCACGGAGAGAATAACAGCAGACAGGATC
>CALGBN010000118.1 GCA_937877765.1 Candidatus Bathyarchaeota archaeon
CCGTCTAATTCGTCGGCAGCGTCAGATGTGTATAAGAGACAGACAAAAGCTCGGTTCGCCCAGTTACTCGAAGGAAAACACCGTCCCACAGAAGCAGTTTGTCCAATTCAAGTAAATTGGGGGAAAAGGTGTAACCTTATACCATAATCAAATTATATCGAATTTTATTCATGAGACCAGATAGATGAAAAAAAACAGATCGGTACTCCTACTGATAATACTATTTCAAACTATATCCATACAAGTAGCCCCAACCACGGCCACAGAAGAGCCCGAGGGAACCCTCGTGGGGGGACAGTTAAGGGGCGACATCTTCTGGACCAAAGAGAACAACCCATACATCCTAAACGACAACGTCATAGTGCCTAAAGGGGTAACGCTCAACATAGAAGAGGGTGTGGTAGTCGACTTCCATATATGGTCGATGACCATAGAAGGTACCCTCAGAGCCAGAGGAACACCTGAGGAAAGGATCTTCTTCAACATCTCAGACACGACCCTATCCGATTACACGAAGGCCAGGATCTGTTTCACGGAGGATAGCAACGCCTGGAGGAAAGAGAAAAGCAATGGATGCCTCCTCGAGTACGTGGACGTACACTGTGGTAACTATACAGTGGAGTACGGACTGATTAACGGAGGTAGACTGAAACTCGATCACATAGCCGTCTACGGTTCCTCATACCATATCAAGGAGTACCACACGTTGAAAACAAACGGTGAAGTAACCAACAGCCTTTTCGATGGTGTGGTTCTAGCGGTTTACATGGAAGACGGAGTCATAAAAAACAACAGGTTCTTCAACATTAAAAAAGGCGCCGCAATCAACATATTAAACGGGACAGTCCGAAACAATGTAATAGATAACACACAACGAGGAATAAACGTGAAAAACGCCCTTGTATTGAACAATACAATAACGAACACGAAAATATGTGGCATACTGATTAACAATAATGAGATTCCATATGAGGGACCTAAATTGAAACCAATAATAATGGAAAATATTATCAGGGGCTCTAAACAGGATGCAGTATTCATTTCTGGAGAAATAAAACCTATAATAAGAAGAAACATCATAATGGATAGCCTAAACGGAGTATATTTTGGTGAGCATTCCTTCTATAATAGGACAATGCCGAGAATAGAATATAACATATTTTACAATAACAAAAATAACATATATATTGGCAGAGAAGACCCAAGAATCGAGATAAACCTAAAGAATAACTGGTGGGGTACAAACGATACAGAGATTATTGAAGGAAAGGTCTATCACGAGTACGATGAACCCCACATCTGTTACATTACCTACCAGCCTTTCCTGACCTCACTACCAGTGACTATGCCAGAAATTAAGTATGAATATGAGGCTGCAGCAAAACCCAAAGAAGTAGAGCTAGGAGAAAAGATCACCATATCGGGAAACGTTAATCCCCCTCTAGAAAAGTTCATGATTAACCTTAATTGTATAGGGCCAGATCAAGAAGATTTTTCCGAGTCGTTGAGAGCTGACGAGGACGGTAGTTTCTCGTATAAATTCACCCCCGACTCGTTGGGAGATTGGGAAGTCACGTTGATCCCCGTTGAAGACCAGTTGTTCGTTGACCCAGAGCCTCAGAGCCTAGAGTTCACAGTTACGAAGAGAAAGAGCAGGATAGACGACTGCAGGATATCACCAGACACAATCCAGGCGTATGACGAAGTCACGATAACAGGGATAATAAAACCACGCCTACAAGATGAATGGATTCAGGTATGCGTCACCAACCCAAACGGGGTCAAATACCAGGACCAGGCTAAAACAGACGACATAGGCAGATTCAAACATACATTCATACCAGAAATCTCCGGCAATTACAGCGTTGACTTCTCGTGGCAGGGAACCGCCGAGATTGAAGAAGTCTCAGAGACCTTAACCTATGTAGTTCAGGAGTCTAGCTCGTTAAAAATAACAGTAAAAGACGTGTCAGGAACTCCAATTGAAGGCGTGTCTATAAGTTCGATTTTTCAACCTAAAGGCCAAGGCAGCCTAGCAGGGCGGTCCGATTCAAACGGGACAATAGTCTTCTCGAATATACTATATGGTGAATATGATTTCGTCGTAAGTAAAGAGAACTATGAATCAAGCACTTGTTCATATGTCGTTAACGAAGACGAAACCTCTGAGTTTGATTTAAATTTAGAGAGATCTGATTCTGCGTCTTCATTTATTAGCCCCACAGGTAGCAATTTGAAACCTACTGAAGGCTCTATTATCTACGGATTGATACCAAGCATTTTGATATTCATTATCTTAGTAATTCTATATATAGTGCTTAATCGCGGGGTGGATAGATAATTTAGTCCATATTCTTTCATAAATTTGGCATTATCTTAGTTTGATATATACTCTTTCTCAAGTATCGATACGAATTGTTCGGCGCATCTTTTCCACGAAAATTTTTTTATCATCAAGTTTCTAGCGTTGATACCCATCCAAGCTCGTTTCTCTTCGTCTGACATCAACTGCTCGATCTTTTCGACGAATAACCCCATGTCGTTTGTTGTGTACCCAGTAATACCCTCGTATACAACCTCTGGTAGCCCACCAATCCTCGTGGTAACGGCGGGGACTTTTGATGAAGCCGCCTCTTGTACTACCATACCCAACGTTTCAAGCGAAGATGGGTGAACTAACAGTTTACAACTCGTATAATAGTGTTCAATATCGCCGACATACCCCTTGAAGGTAATTTGTCCCTCTAAACCTGCATGCACCGCCTGTTTCTCGATGTATTTTCTATATGGACCGTCGCCCAAGAATGTGATAGTGTATGGCATCTGCAGATCTTTGTAGTAATCAAAGAAACTTTTTAGGTATAGCAGTTTACCCCTTACTTTAAAGTTCATGACACAAAGTATCTCCGAACTATACTCCGGTTTAGGTGGCCTAGGTCTGAACCGCATGGTATCAACTCCCTCATACATCATGTAACAGGGCTTGTCGGTGATTTTTTTCTCAGTAACCTCTTTTAAATAATCGGAGCAGGCTACGATGAAATCGGTTTCTTCCAGACCTATACTATTCTGGAGAAGTTTCAAGGCAAACCCGGCCCTGTGAGCGTAGTCGATCTCTTTATCTGCGGACTCCTCCCAGTAATTCCCCTTGAGTCTTAGCCCAATGGTATTGGTCTTGCCCAGTTTCTTAGCAATAGCCGCGCCAATTAACCCATGGTAAGGGTTATGAGTTATGACGACATCCGACTTGATTTGGTTGATGTAGCTAAGAGTAGGTAGGGGCAATATTCCTCTAACGGCTTTTAGTGGGATTAAACTACAGCTATACCCTAGATGTCTTAGTATGTCTAATAACAAGATGTTGTCGCGCCACTCAAGAAACTGAATACGGGGTTTTACGTTATCTTCTAGTTTACCCAGTTTTATCTGAGCCACATACTATTAGTTTCAAGTGTAACATAATAATAGAAGGATGTATTTCACCACAACACACATGGTAACTATTTAGCAAATCCTGTCTAGATATAAAACCTTGGCAGGTAGTGTAGCCCGGAACAGACCTTTGGTCGTATATAATGCCAAGTCACCGCGTGAGTGTTATATTGATCCAAAGCGCTTCATTCTAGAAGTATCGAGGCTTAGCTTTGAAGAAGGTAGTTGTTCCACACCACTGCTGGTATGGGGACGAGCCCCTGACGCTAACCTTCCCGGACGAGTGGAGGGTGCACCGGTGCAGGATGGAGGCAGAGAAAGGGACGGCGATGACCCACGATGGGATCAAGGCAGCCATCCACAGCCCCCTGGGCCAGAGGCCGCTGAGCAGGCTCGCGGAGGAGGCCGAGGAAGTGGTCATCATCT
>CALGBN010000119.1 GCA_937877765.1 Candidatus Bathyarchaeota archaeon
TTGCAAGCAGAAGACGGCATACGAGATGTAGAGAGGTCTCGTGGGCTCGGAGATGTGTATAAGAGACAGGACTAGTATAATGGCTCCTTGGGGATATCCGCCGCCTAGCATTTCGTCTAATCCTTTTATTCCTGTTGAGACTCTCTGGATACTCATAATGTAAAGAATTGATGTGGTTCGATAATTTAAAGTTGTTATAGGTTTGGGTGCTAGACGTTTACCGGTTTGTGTCCAGAGTCTACTAGATAGTGGGTGAACCAGTCTAGGTTCTGCTGCATTACGGCTCGGTTTTCCTTTGGCTTGGTGATGGGGTGACCCATATCAGGGTAAATGAATAACTCAACAGGCACACCTTTTGCTTTAAGCGCCCTGTATAACTCCATACCGTTGCTAAGAGGAACTCGTTGGTCTTTTCCTCCATGCTGTATCAGCATAGGGGTATGAGCACGATCTATAGCAGATATTGGAGCGGTTTTCCGGTATATTTCAGGGTCTTCCCATGGGTTTGCGGATAGATAGTGGTCTGTAAATTGTGGTATGTCGTTGCTGATGTGGTATGTGTACCAGTCGCTTATGCCTGCTCCGACGCTTACAGCTTTGAACATGGTGCTGTGGAGCCCCGCGAATGCCGATATGTAGCCTCCTTGGCTCCACCCCATAGTTCCAACAAGATCAGGATCAACTATTTCCTGTTCGACTAGCTGCTCGATGGCGGTTTCTAGGTCCCAGAGGTCTCCAACGCCGAGATTATTCTTGTTTAATTCTAGGAAGGCTTGTCCGTAGCCTATGCTGCCCCGATAGTTAGGCTTCAAGACGATTACGTCTTGGTTTACCATCTGAACGCATGGATATCGTTGATAATCGTAGGGTTCTAGTAGCCATTCGCGGCTGAAGCTAGCGGGTCCACCGTGCACCTGAAATAATAGGGGATATTTTTTGGATGAATCATAGTTGCTTGGTTTTCGTAGTACGCCTTCTATGGTGGCTCCGTCTCTGCTTTTCCATTGTATGGTCTCTATTTTTCCCAGATCACAGTCTTCAACTTGTTTATGGTATGATGTGATCTTTACAGAGTAAAGCTTGGAGATAACGGGAGTCTCTGATACATATACATCGGGGAAAGACTCAGCATTACAGCCAACATATGCCATGTAGCCGTTTTTATTCACATTTAGGGTTAGTTCAGGGTAGACGTCCTTGAAATCAATATCATTTACTACACCATCTGGTTCAATTAGAGATACTCCTGTTACTGTGCCTTTTGCGTACCCAACGTATACCCCTTCCTTCGTCCAGTTGATGTAGTTACAGCGTTGATCTATTTTCCCTGTGATTTTCTTAAGATGGGGTAATAGGGGGTTCTTCAGGTACATGTTCAAGACTATGCGTCCAGAGGTCCGCTTGTGTATAGTATCTGTCATCTCGTTCTTTGTGCTCGATTAGTAGACTCTGTTCGTCTGGGCTGACTCCAACTATGTATGAGACGCCGGGGAGATTGTATTGAGTTGTTTCACCGCTGCATTCATCGCCTTTTATGTGATTTTCCAGTGCTTCTGTCTCTTATACACATCTCCGAGCCCACGAGACCTCTCTACATCTCGTATGCCGTCTTCTGCTTGAAAAA
>CALGBN010000120.1 GCA_937877765.1 Candidatus Bathyarchaeota archaeon
CTTTATGTTGAGACTAAGGCGCAGAAGAGTGAGCAGTTCTATGTTCAGAGCCCCACCCACTATGATGCCGTGAGTGGCAAAAACGCGAAGGTGCCCTTGGAGTCGCTGCAAGGATGTGGTGCTGGTCGCCAGTTTGTCTGTATCCAGCCTAACGGTGATATCAGTCCATGTATGTTCATAAAAAGCTGGGTTGAGGGAAACATCAGGAAGGAGCCTTTCTGGGATATCTGGGAGCGTTTCGCGACTTATGCTTGTTTCACTGACCGCGACGCCTTGGAGGATAACTGTGGCTCATGCCAGTTCAGGTACCTCTGTGGAGGATGCAGGGCTCGTGCAATCAATTATATTGGTGAGCCTATGGCTGCAGACAGCGGATGTATTAGAAATAAGGATAAGTGGTTACGGGAACAGGGCTTAGCCTAGTTTTCTTCCCTGTCTAGTATCATCATGGGCATTCTTGCACGATCAGGTGTACATACTAGGTCATGCAATAGCTCAGGTGTCTGATCATCCATGAGGCGCCTCATTTCCTCGGCGCAGCCTCGTACTTCTTCACCAGTCATCCGGCGTACATTGGGTTCTAGTACTGGTCCTGTTCTTCCGCAAACTGGGCATTCTTCAAGTAGTGTGACCATGTCGCCTGTGATGATGGCTCCCGGGTAGCTGTTTGCCATGTGGTCTATGAACGCGAATCTTCCTGTCTCACCGTAGTCCAAGGGTTGGTTGTTTTCGTCGAGTACCATGGGGTAGACTAGGGTTGGTGGTAGGTGCAGGTAGTGTCCTTCTGGGCACTGGATGGCGTGCCAGTTGCTTTCTACCATGGTGTAGAGGTCGATGTTGTTCATGTGGGGGATTCCCAGTACACGTTCAGCTTTGTCTCTGAACTCCTTGAGGGGTATCTCCTCTGTGTCGTGTAGCTTCCAGCCCCCACCTGTGATTATGGCTCCCTTCTCACCGAAGTCAAAGCTTCTTCCCTCTTCCTCTAGCTTGTCGAAGACGCGTTGCATGATGAAGGGTGCTTCAGCGATGAAGACTCTGTCATCTGCTTTTTCTCGTTCCTCAAGCCACTTGATTACGTTGCTTGTGATCTTGCGTGTGGTTCCCATGAGCTGCATGGCTCCAGCCATTACGGCGTCGCTGAGTCCACGTATGTCGCCGTTGCTGATGCGCATTAGCTGGGTTGTGATCTCCCTGTCGATGGCGTACTGGACATCAGTGTAGACGTCATCCATGAGCTTAACGACCTTACCCACCCACATATTGGTCTTCGAGGGGTTTGGTCCACAAAGATAAGCGTAGGCTGAGTCATCGTACCAGTGTTCCAGCATCTCGCTGATACCCATCTTTCCGAGGGCGTATTGGCTGCGCATGTAGGTCTTCTGGTCTTTTGGTATGAAGCTGAATCTTCCACTTGTTCCGCTGCTGTAGACTGGGCTCAAGCCTTTTTGGCTGAATACGTCTATTAATTCGTCCATGTTTGGGTTCTTTTTAGTGATTTTTGGTTTCTCGACCTTGTTTATGCTAATGCTTAGGAGCCAGTTGATGAACTCTTGTCCTTCAAGATAGGCTTTGAAGAACCTGTGGCTGATGAGCGGAACCTTGTCTAGGTCAGGATAGGCTTTGAGGTCTATTGGTTTGAAGTCGAACTCGTTGCAGTAGATGTGGTACCATTTGGATTCCTCGTACCAGTAGTTGAAGGCGTGTTTGATGGCGTTAAATCTGAGTTCATCTGTTTTCTCTTTTGGTAGCCTGAATAGTGTGTCTACGCCGTAGAGGGCTTCGTCTACTGGGGTCCATGTTTCCCTTGGGGGCACGTAGCCTATCTCGTGCATCTTCTGGGTTGCCTTGCTGACCATTTGTTTATTCACGGCATAGGGTGATGGAACCTATAAAAATGTAAGCTATGACCCTACCATCTATAATCAACGGTTTCCATATGATATTATGAAGGTTTTAGTGATCTACAAGGGGCTCGCACAGCGAATCAAGGAACGAATACCAGACGTTGAGATAGTCTACCCTGAGACAGGCACAGACGAGGAACTAGTAGAACTAGCAAGAGACGTAGAGGTAATAGTATCAACAAGATTATCCCCAGTAGTGGCTGAGAACGCCCCCAAGCTCAAACTACTACAGAAGACAGGAGCTGGGGTGGATGATATGCCCTTTGAGGCATTGAAGCCTGAGACCTATATGGCTAACACAAGTGGAAGCAACCCATTACCACTAGCAGAAGGCGCAGTAGCACTAGTACTAGCGTTGGCGAAACGCATAGTGCCACGTACCAAAGAATTCAACAAGGGACGAAGCGGCAAACGAGGCGTATTTTTCCACGATAAGACCGCAGGGATACTGGGCATGGGAGCTATCGGTGTGGAGACTGCTAAGATGCTCAAGGGTCTCGGCATGAAAGTAATAGCCACGCGACGAAGCAAGGATGAAACAC
>CALGBN010000121.1 GCA_937877765.1 Candidatus Bathyarchaeota archaeon
CATCAAAGGCATAGATAATCTCGTTAAGCATCACAGAGAGTTCGGGTTTGTTGAAGGCGGAAAAGATAATGGTAACAAGCTTTGGCTTGAGGATGTTGAGGTGGAGGAGTTTGGTGATATGGTTTTGGTGAAGGCTGACTGGATTTTCCAGCGGAAGGGCTCAGATAAGCAGCAGCGTGGACCAGTGACCATCGCTTACGTTAAAGAAGATGGTTACAGGATAGCTCACGCTCATTTTAGCAACTATTAGCACTCTTTTTATCATAGCCCCTCTTTGTATCCAGAAAGTGATCAATGTTTCCCAGAACCGGTAAAACCGTTGATCACCAATAGGTATGGATAGAACAAGCATGAGTGAAGACACTGGATTCCTCTCAAAACAGATGCACCCATATCTAGTAATATTCAGCGGACAAGCCTTCAGCCTATTCGGAAGCCGACTTGTTCAGTTCGCACTTGTCTGGTACCTGACATCCCAGACAGGCTCAGCGCAGGTACTAGCCACAGCAAGCATTGCAGCTATAATCCCACAGGTAGTGCTTGCTCCTTTTGCTGGTGCCTTTGTTGATCGATGGAACCGTAAACGGGTAATGATGGTTTCTGACAGCCTGATTGCTGCTACTGTGCTTGTTCTTGCTGGGCTTTTTGTTATTGACCGAGTTGAGGTCTGGTACATCTACGTGGTGATGCTCATCCGTTCAACTGGCGCAGCTTTCCAGTGGCCAGCTATGCAGGCATCAACAAGCATGATGGTACCTAGAGAACAATTACCAAGAATCGCTGGTCTCAATCAAAGCCTACAAGGACTTGTTTCTATTGTTGCGCCCCCTCTTGGTGCGGTTCTATTGGAGATGTTTCCTATTGAGTATGTGATCGCGGTTGATGTCTTGACCGCAATAATGGCGGTAGGGCCCCTAGTGTTTATCGCTGTTCCGCAGCCTGAGCGGAAGGACTTGAGTGCGAGAGGTGTCTTGTCTGATATGCGTGAGGGGTTCAGTTGGATATGGTCAAAGAAGTCCCTTGTTCAGATAATGATGATCTCATTGGTAATCAACATGGTTACCAACCCTGCTTTCTCCCTCTTACCGTTGCTTGTTACGGATTACTTCAACGGAGGAGCCATTGAGTTAGCTTGGATACAGTCAGCGAATGGCCTAGGGATGATCCTAGGTGGTTTAGCGCTTGGGGTCTGGGGAGGGTTCAAGAGTAAGAGCAAGACAGCTTTCTCTGCTATCACTGTTGCAGGTTTAGGGCTTCTTGGCTTCAGTCAGACCCCGGGTAGCTTGCTTTGGCTGGGTATCTGTTTCGTTTTCATCTTCGGCTTCATGAACTCCATCGGTAACAGTAGCTTCATGACTGTACTCCAGACGATGATACCCCACGAGATGCAGGGAAGAGTATTCACATTAGTTATGGCAACAAGTATAGCCGTGGCTCCCCTTGGATTGACTATCGCGGGCCCAGTAGCGGAAAGGCTTGGGGTGCGTTCATGGTTTTTGGTATCAGGTTTTGTTATTGTTGCTGGTGCGTTGTTTGGCTTGTTTTCTCCGGGGATAAAGAGTTTTGAACAAGCTCTCAGTGAAAGTGAAGAATCTTAACTAACCAAACACTTGTTTGATGTATGAAGAAGATCAAGCTAGGGAGCACAGATGTAGAGGTATCAAGACTCATCTACGGTACAGAGCCCTTCAACTTTAAGAAAGGACCAGATGGAAACCGCACACAGGGAGATAAGACACCAGAGGAAGGCGGACAGATTCTCAAGGGAGCATTGGAGCTTGGGGTCAACACTTGGGATACAAGCGATGATTATGGTACCCATCCTCATGTTGCTGAAGCGTTGAAGCTTGTTGAACGTAAGGAGGTTGTTATCGCTGACAAGTCTAATGCTTTGAGTGAGGAGGATGGCTGGAAAGCATTGGATTATAACCGGAAATCGCTTGGCACAGACTATGTTGACATTATGTTCATGCACATCGTGCCACCTGAACCCATAGACCGAAAAGACTCACGAGGCAACCCATACCACAGTGGAACTCTTGAGGAACGCAAAGGCACATTAAAGGCGTGGCTCGAAGCAAAAGATTCAGGAATAATCAGAGCAACTGCAATGAGCACTCACAGTACCAAGGTTCTCAAACAGGTTCTTGATTTCCCTGATATCGATGTTATCTGCACTACTCTGAATATGATGGGCGCAGTCATTGATGATGGAACGTTGAATGAGCGCCTTGACGCTATCAGAGCATTGAAGGATGATGGTAGAGGCGTCTATGTAATCAAGCTGTTGAACGCTGGAAGACTGAGAGACCGTGGCGATGAAGCCATCGAGTGGTGTCTTCAGTGGAAGGATTTCGTGGATGCTTGGAACATTGGCATGTATGATGTACCACAGGTCAAGCATAACATCGAGTTATTCAAAAAGCACCTTTAAATTCGCTTCTCTTTTATCTTTGTTCAACATTTAGCCTCCTTGATTTCTGCCTTGGAGAAAATCAGTCGATTCCTAGCCTTAGAGGGCAACATACGTGTCCTAGCGGTCCAGACGCTGTTAGGTCAGATAGGACTCGGCATGTTTTACGTCATATGGCAGCCATACATGTTGAGTACGGGTATAACTCTAGGTCAGCTTGGATTAGTTCAGAGTATGATTAGCGTTAGTACTGGTCTTGGATTATTCGTTTGGGGTTACATCAGTGACAACTATGGGCGAAAACCAGTCATCGTAGCTTGTTTGATAAGCAGGGTCATCGCCATAGGGTTCCTACTTGTCTCGGATAGCTTCTGGGCTTTCATTGGGTTCGCCTTGTTCATGGGTTTCACAGCTATGTTTAACATGGGAAACCCGGCGAGAAACGCGATAATCACAGAGTCGGTGGACAGCACCCAGAGGGCTACCGCATTGAGCACTATTATAATGATAGGACAAGCAATTAGCACGGTTGTAGCGACTCTTGGTGGATGGATAGCACTCAGAATGGGGTATACTCCAATTTTCTACTTGTTGGTGATAGGGGACACACTTGGTGTGCTGGTATGCATAAGATACCTCAAAGAGACCCTTGAACTAAATGAAAACAAGGAAAAGAAAAATCTACTTGATACCCTACGGCATTCGTTGGCACCAGAAAGCGAGCTAATCAGATTATACATTGCTTTAATCGCCATGGGTTTCAGCTACGGAGTAGCCTATAGCCTACTATACGGTGCACTCACGGAGACATTTGGATTCACTACAGTTCAACTTGGTTT
The DNA here is from genome assembly GCA_937877765.1 of Candidatus Bathyarchaeota archaeon. Classification (GTDB taxonomy): domain Archaea; phylum Thermoproteota; class Bathyarchaeia; order TCS64; family TCS64; genus RBG-16-57-9. The sequence goes on from CALGBN010000121.1 coordinate 3,253, forward strand.
GATGAGTACCTCCTTTAACCTCGTTTGGGCAGTAGACTCTGTTCCGTTAGGTAAGCTCGTTGATAGGATTGGACGAAAGAAGGGACTGATAATGAGTATGGCTATGGCACTGGTTACTCCAATTGGGTTCCTTTTCTCAACCAGAGTAGAACATTTCATCTTCTTCTACGGCTTCTCAGCGCTAGACATCGGGTTCTGGATGCCATCATACACCAGCTACATAACAGAAACAGTAGACTCAAGCAAAAGAAGCACAGTATTCGGTAAAATGGATGCATATGGAAAACTAGCAAGCCTACCCGCGCCATGGATAGCTGGAATGCTCTACGAGAATGTTGGTTTCTATGCGCCCATGTATGTCCAGATAGTAGTATGTCTGGGGATCACGTTACTTGTAATGGGTCTCAAAGAGATAGAACCTGTTTAACTTCTTCAAATATGTGCTCCTCGGGTTGATCACCATCCAATACGATCCATTCTGGACGACCCGCTATCCTTGTGAGTTTTTTATGTATTTTTTCTAGTTTTTCAAGACTCTCGAACATCTCTTTTTCTTGACGATTGGACTCGATTCGTTGATGAGCTTCAGCTGGGCTGGTGTCTATGAAAAACATATACTGGCTTTTTGGTACAAACCACCGGAAAAACCTGTAGCCAATCATGTACAGGGACTCAGGG
>CALGBN010000122.1 GCA_937877765.1 Candidatus Bathyarchaeota archaeon
TAATGATACGGCGACCACCGAGATCTACACCGTCTAATTCGTCGGCAGCGTCAGATGTGTATAAGAGACAGTCGCTGCAGTAGCCCGACTTCAGCTTGACGCCTACGTCTATGCTGAGGGCGTCGCCGTGCTTCAGGTAAGTTGTTTTATTCTGTTTAATGAAGCCGATGCTGCTCTCGAAGCTGTACCCGTAGGCGCCCAGCGCTATGAGGTTGGCGTCCAGCTCCCGCTTGAGGTCCTCAACGCCTCGGCCGGGGCGGGTCTCCTCGATCATGATCTGAACCCCCGCCTCGGTGATCTCTATGGCGCGCCTCATCTCGGCTATCTCGTACTCGTCCTTTATGCTCCTGAGCCTGAAGACGTGGTCGCTGATGTCCCGTTCAGGCGTAACGGGTACTCCCAGCTCCCCGGTCATCCTGTACGCCATCTGGGCGCACACCGTGCTGAGGTCGAAGCATATCTTCCCGGGGCTGTAGGGCTTCAGCGCCTCCTTGGTGCCGGCGATGTGGTGGCCCTTCTCCTGTTTGATGGCTATGACCTTGCTGAACTCGCCTGTCGCCTCCGCCCGTGGGGCCCCCCAGTGGGGCGTGACGAGGGTGGTGTCTCCCCCCGTGTCCATGACGTAGGTCTGGTGCTCGTCGCCCAGCGCCATGGGTAGCACGTACACGGTGTTGCTGGGGTTCTGCCCCACCACCTCGTTGAAGAACGCCACAGCCTCGAAGCCCCGTCTCTCGGCCTCCCTCAGGATGGACTCGCGTCTCCGCTTAAGGGACTCTTTCTGGTCCAAGAACTCACCGGATAGAAAACGGTGAACACAGTTAAGACACTTGCCGCGGCACGCATGCTCGCGGGTGCTACCATTTTTCTCTGTTTTTCAATCCGATCGCAATATAGGCGACGCCTAGACCGCTTATGCCTATCAGCCCGGGGTTGTCGGTGGCGGCGCTTAGCACGATCCCCCAGCGACAGGTAAATGATTCCTAGAATGAAGAACGCCTTGTAGTTGGGGTCACCCTGTTTCACGTTCCAGCGATTCCTCACGAGCGCTGTGCCTATTCCCAGACCAAGCGATAATGCCCCTAGAACCAGGATTATGATCGTGTACTCCATGGGTTTGAGGTTTGATGTTTTCAATTCAACCGTTGTTCAATACCGGTTTAGAAAAACCAGTATCCTCTATGACGCATCTAAAAAGGGGTGTGTTTGTCTATGATTTATACTAACTTTCCTATATTCTTTATTAGAACTGATTAATAATCACCTAGATCATCTTTGAGTGAACGAATATGGTGAAACTCGGTAGATGCCCGGAATGTGAGGCAGAGCTCGACGACTCAGACGTGGATGACATCCAGTTCAAGGGAGCAGTCCACCGCCACTACGCGTACAGATGCAAGAAATGCGGCACAGTAATAGGCTTTTCAAGCTACGCGGCCCGCGGACCGTAGCCCCTCCTTTCAGTGTACCTATTCTTACTTCAGACTGTGTGAAAACGAAAAATTGGTTTAGAAAATTGCGTCTACTTTGTATAGAATCCCAGGGAAAAACCAACCACATGCTTAAAACAAGCAATTTTATGAAAACGAATCGAGTTTCCACACAGTCTGACTTGCTTTTTCATAGAGCTGAGGTTCTATTCTCTCATCAGACACCTAACTGCGCTCGGGTCAACCTCTTATATCTTAGCCGTGTCATTGAAGTCATGCTCGGAGACCTCCAAGGAGACGGCCTGATAATACACCACTGGGACGCGGATGGGCTCTGCTCGGCCGCCCTGCTCCTAGACTACCTCAAGCCTAGGAGCCCCGCCAACATGTGCCCCACCATCGGAGCCTTCTATCTGTCGGACGAGGAGATCGGGTATGCCCGGGGCTTCGACTACGTCATAATCGCTGACATGGCTCTCCCCGAGGCCGACGTGCGGAGGCTGAGCGAGAAGACCAAGGTGGTGATCTTCGACCAGGTGAATCACCTTGCGATCTATCCCGACGGCAAACGCATTCCAGTACCCGAGGGAGTCCAGGATGTTCTATCATCGCTCTACTATGTCAGGACGCTCAATCTCGAGGTTGGTAAGAGCGTATTCATTCAGAATCATGCCGATGGGAAGAACTATCCGCTTGAGGTCAAGGTTTTGCGAACCGAGACCATCACCGTCCCGGCAGGAACATTTGAATGCTTTGTTGTCGAGCCAATCCTCAAAGCAAGTGGAATCTTTCAGCACAAAGGCAGGCTGACAGTCTGGCTTTCAACCGATCCGAGTCACATCCCGGTAATGATGAAGAGCAAGGTCATCATAGGCTCGATCAATGCAATCCTGATTGATCTCAAGCGGGAATGATCCAAAGGAGAGGGAATCATGCAAGGAAAAGAGTCTCATCAGG
>CALGBN010000123.1 GCA_937877765.1 Candidatus Bathyarchaeota archaeon
CACCATTTAAGACAAGATATTATAGTTTCAACTGGAATATTTTATATTATAGTTATAACTATAATAAATCATGGCATCCTTAAACACACGCCAGATCGCAGCCATCGGAGTGATGGGCGCACTCGCAACAATAGCTACAATGCTATTTGCATTCCCAATACCGGCTACAAGCGGCTACTTCAACCTCGGAGACGCAATAGTCATGACCACAGCACTAACCTTTGGACCAATAGTAGGTGCACTAGCAGGAGGACTAGGCTCAGGACTCGCAGATCTCCTAGGAGGATGGTACAACTGGGTCATATTCACAGCAGTAATCAAGGGCATAGAAGGATATGTCGCAGGAAAACTAGCTGGACCCAGCGAAGGCAGAACACTCCAGAAAACCATCATCGCCTGGGTGGCAGGAGGAGCCTGCATGGTAGGAGGATACTTCATCGTACAGGTATTCATGTATGGTTTTGCAGCAGCTATGGTAGAAGCGCCATTCAACATGATCCAGATGCTAGTCGCTGGCGTAGTAGGCATACCAGTATCAATAGCCCTCAAAGACAGACTAAACATGATATAAGCCACCAAGGCTTCTACTCCTTGTGTCATCAGCCGAGAAAGCAGCCCAAGCCTTACCAGCTTTAGAAAATTATGATTTACGTGTTCTACAAGCAATCGAACTCGGTATGATTCAGCATCAGATTGTTCCCCATGATGAAGTTCTACGATATAGTGGCTTGAATATCAACGAGATAGATCACAGACTTGACAATCTATATCAAAACGAGCTAATCTACAGGGAAAGAGACCCCTACCTCGGCTACTTGATGAACTATAATGGATATGATCTTCTTGCCCTAAACGCATTGGTCAAAGCGGATATACTTGAATACCTAGGACCATCAATTGGCATAGGAAAAGAAGCAGATGTATTCGAGGGAGTAACACCAGACAACAAAACAGTCGCAGTAAAATTCCACAGACTCGGCAGAACAAGCTTCCGAGACACAAAACGCAAACGAGAATACCTATCTGACAGACGTCACACATCGTGGCAATACCAAAGCAGGCTCGCTGCAGAGACAGAATACAAAGCATTACAGTTAATGTATGAAGCAGGTGTAAACGTTCCTGAACCCATATACCAGAATCGTCACGCTATTGTAATGCAGTACATTGAGGCAGTACAGCTATCAGAGATAATTGAACTAATGGAACCAGAAATCTTCCTCGACGACATACTCACAAACATGAAAAAAGCCTACAAAGTAGGCGTTGTACACAGCGATCTAAGCGAGTATAACATTCTCATTGATTCTGATACTCATGTCTGGATTATCGACTGGCCACAATACATTCCAAAAGACCACTACAACGCAGAAGAGATACTCAAACGCGACATAGGAAACATCACCTACTATTTCAAAAGAAAATTCGGTACAGAAATGACTCGTACCGAAGCAATAGATTTTGTAAAAAACTAAGAAAGAGTTATCTTGACATCCAAGGCGCTAACGCCTTTACCTTCACTATAGACGAAGATCGGGTTGATGTCAAGGTCCTTTAGCTCGGGGAAATCCCATACAAGATGACCTACACGCAGAATAGCTTCACGTATAGCATCAATATCTGATGGTGGTTCTCCACGTACACCCTTCAACAGGGTATAGCTTTTGGTTTCCTCCATCATATGCTGAGCTTCGCGTTCATTCATAGGCGCTAATCTAAATGCTACGTCCTTCAGAAAGTTTACATAGATTCCACCGAGTCCGAACATCACCATTGGTCCAAACTGAGGGTCTCGGCTCATACCGATGATCATTTCCTTACCTTTGGGTACCATCTGGTCTACAGTAATTCCATAGATTTTCGCCAGCGGCTGAGCTTTTCTTGATTTTCTCATGATCTCTTCGAAGGCGATACGAACCATATTGGAGTTAGTTAGGTTCAGCTCTACGCCGCCAATATCCGTCTTATGCATGATATCAGGGCTCACGATCTTCATTACTACAGGATAACCCATCTCATCAGCATACTTTACAGCCTCATCCGCCGTAGTCGCCAAAGCGCTACCCGGCGCAGGAATACCATAAGCCTTCGCTACCTGAGAAGCCTCATGTGGGAACAAGACCTTACGATCATCGTCCTTTACCGCCTTAAAGATAGCAGCCACTTTATCCCGGTCAATGTCCGGATAAACAGGAGGCTCAAGCTCTGGGAGTTTCAGATGCCTAGCATACTGATACAAAGCATCAAGCGTCTTAACACCCTTCTCAGGGAAGTTATAACATGGCACACCGTTATCCTTGAGATATTCAGCTGCATCTGATACCCAGTCACCGCCCATAAACACAGTCACAACAGGTTTATCCTTATGCTGCTTGGAAATCTCAACAATGTGTTCTGCTGTGGCCAAACTATCAGTCATAGCCTGAGGAGTCAACAAGACAAGAACACTGTGAACATTCTCGTCCTTCAAGGACGCCTCTAAAGCGATAGCATAGCGATCAGGTAAAGCATCACCCAATATATCAACGGGGTTTCCAGTCGCTGCTGCAGCAGGCAGATTCTCATTCAAGTTTTGACGAGTCTCGTCACTTAGATTAGCCATTTTTAATCCAAGCTTCTCAATCAAGTCTGTGCTGAGAATACCTGGACCACCCGCATTAGTCACGATAGCAATTCCTTCATCTTCTGGTAGACTCTGCTCAGTAAACGCTACCGCATAGTTGAACAAATCCTCCATACTCTCACTCAGGATAATACCAGCTTTATCGAATGCCTTCTGGTAAGCCAAGAAACTACCAACCAATGCACCAGTGTGACTGCCCGCAGCTTTTGCTCCTGCACTGCTTGTTCCTCCTTTGACTACCATGATTGGCTTTTTCTTCACTACCTCAGAGGCTACCTCAAGGAACTTACGTCCACGTTCAATAGACTCTAAGTAAAGCAGAATAACCTTGATGTTGGGGTCCTCGGCCATAGCCTCGATGAAATGAACCTCATCAAGATCAGCCTTATTTCCAAGACTGATGATACTGCCGAAACCGATCTCCTCAGCAATAATCCAGTCAAGTATAGCGGTACCTAAAGCACCACTCTGAGTAATGAAACCAATACTACCCTTCTTGGGTAACGTAGATGCAAAACTCAGGTCATATGGTACATGTGTATTAATCGCACCAAGACAGTTAGGTCCCTGAATCCTCATACCATACTTACTGGCTGTTTCAACAAGCTTCTTCTCAAGCTCAGCGCCCTCATGACCCGTTTCCTTGAACCCAGCTGAGATTACAATAAGTGCCTTAACCCCCTTCTCACCGCACTGCTCTATTGTACTCAAAACAAACTTTGATGGTATACATATGACCGCCAGCTCAACATCGCCGGGAATTTCTGTAATTGATTTATACGCCTGTTTACCAAGAATCTCGTCGCCCTTAATATTAACAAGATAAATAGGGGCATCATAGCCACTCTTGAGAAGATTGTTCGCAAGAACATAACCTACCTTCCCGGGAGTGCTAGAAGCACCTATGACCGCGACGGAACTTGGTCTAAATATCGCGTCTAGCTTCAAATATCTAGCACCTTCAAGACTCAACAAACATAGGGTAGGCAAATAAAAACTTTGAGCATTTGAGATATAAACATAGTATATCCATATATATCTAGTCGGTTCAAAACCCAAATATTGGAAAAATAGTTAAGCTCAAAGCCAAATCTTACTCCTTGAAACAATTTGAGTCAACAAAAAAAGACCTACAATGATCTCAAAAAAGACATAATCGATAAACAAATCTGCGTTAGCTGCGGCACCTGCGAAGCAGTATGTCCAGTAAACGCAATAGAACTCAAAGAAACAATACCAAACCTCTTAGGAAACTGCATAGAATGCGGCATATGCTATGAAAACTGTCCAGCAGCATCATTCAACACAGAAGAAATGGACCAAAAAGTATTCGGAAGAAAAAGAAAACCAACAGAAAAACTAACAGGAATATACAAAAAAGCATACCAAGCAAAAACCACACAAGAAGACATCCACTCCAAAGCCCAAGATGGCGGCGTAGTAACCGCACTACTAACCCAGTTCCTAGACGATGGCGGAGACGCAGTAATAGTCGCAGACCTAGAAGAAGACAAAATATGGGCCCCCAAACCAACTGTAGCAAAAACCCGAGAAGAAATAATCAAAGCCGCAGGCACAAAATACACACCAAGCCCAGCACTAGTCGGTGTAAAAAAGGCTGTAAAAGAAGAAAAACGAGAAAAAATGGCACTAGTGCGAAACACGTGCCAAATGAGAGGACTCAGTTTAGCCACCGCGGGTCCACTAAAAAACAAGAAAATCGCGGATGCAGTAGCTCTCAAGATTGGGTTATTCTGTATGGAGACTTTTAATTACGACAGCTATATGCAGTACCTGAAAGAAAACGATGTTGACCCCGGGCAAGTAACAAAATTCGAGATCAAAAACGGAAGATTCTATGCGTGGAACGGCGAGGAAAGACTCCACAGAGCAAAACTAGCCAAAGTAAAACCATTAATCAGATCAACTTGCCAACGTTGCACAGACTTCGCATCAGAATACTCTGACATATCAGTAGGAAACGTGGGAAGCCCTGCCGGTTATAGCACAGTGATTGTGAGAAACGAAAAAGGACAAAAAATACTAGACTCCGCAATAAAATCAGGACTAATAGAAGCTACACAGATAGAAGACTTTGAAGAACAAAAAACACTGGTACATAAACTGGCTGAGATGAAAAAATCATCACACCAGTAAGCCCTTTTCTTTCGCCCGCTCAACAAGCATATCAAGCATCGACTGAGGCAACGGATCAGGCTCACCAACCAGCATAACCTCATACTGAAGCTGTGCCAGATCCTCTAAAACCTTAACATTCCTAGCAGCTTCCTCGATACTCTTACCTATAGCAGTACTACCGTGATGAGGCATTAAACAAGCGATATGCTCCTTCATAGCAGCCACCATATTATCAGCAAGCTCCTCGCTACCTGGAGGTGCAAACTTAGAAAGTGGTACACCTTTTGCTAAAGCTGGAGCACCAAAGATGTCCAACCCCATTATTACAAGCTCTTCACCGATAGTTGATAAAATTGTACAATACTTCGGGTGAATATGCACCACTCCACCTGCCTCAGCCCACTGAAGATACAATCTAGTATGGAATGGAGTCTCAATACTCGGCTTAGCTGATCCTTTCAAGACCTCACGTGTATTAATATCAACCAATAGAAAATGCTCAGGCTCCAAATCACAAAAACGGTAACCACTGGGCTTAATCAAACAAGTATCCGTACCCGGAACCCGGGCACTAATATTACCAGATGAACCATGGGTCAAACCATCAGCGAAAAGCTGTCTACCCACAATAGTTAATCTTTCACGAAGCTCCTGCTCAATATCAGACATATGAATCACATAAGGGATACAAACTCTAAATAAAAGCAGTATCACTCAAAGCGACCAAGCCGCTCACGAGTACTCATCCATCGCTCATAATGATTCTGATACGTTTCAACACAGTCTGGTCTAGGCTCATATACCTGACCCGTCTTAACCATGTTTTCAACAGCCTCTCTTAATGAACCATAATAACCTGTACCAAGAGAAGCCAATATTGCTGTACCAACAGCTGTGGCATCATGAATCAAGGGCACATGAACAGGCATATCAAGAACATCAGCCTGAATCTGCATCCACAGATCAGATTTGGAATTACCGCCACAGAAACGCAGATAATCAAAATCTAATCCACTGATCTCCCGAAGCTGATCAAGATTAGCTCTAACACCATAACAATTAGCCTCAAAGATAGCCCTAGCCAAAACCGAAACACCAAAACTATGACTACCCATCACAGTCGGCTCAACAGGCAAGTTACCAAGCATATCCATAGGCCAATACGGAGGAGCATTATCAAACACATGAGGACCTAAAAAAGCCAATACCCCCTGACACCCCAGCGGTACTGTTTTCGCCTCAGTTGTCAAGTCATCATAGGTTTTTACCCCGTTACCAAATTCATCCCGGAGCCACCTTATACCACGTCCAGTGTACCCAACATTTGATTCAAGAATCCAGTTACCCTCAACAAGATAGTTATTGGTCCAAGTACGCATCTCTTCATCAAAAACAGGGGAATCAGTAACGATCTGAACCGGAGTAGTAGTACCACCAACCGCTCCAGCTTCTCCACAAATAGTACCCATACCAAGTAAACCACACTGAGTATCAGCACCACCAACAACCACAGGAATCCCTTCAGGAATACTAGTCTTAATCGAAGACTCCTTAGTCAATGAACCCAGTTCCACACCGTTTCTATATACCTCTGGGAAAATACCTCGAGGTAAACCAACGCGATCGATGATATTCCAATCCCAGTCATAATCCTTGATACTGAATAAACCAGTCTCACAGGCACCGCTACCCTCAGAGCCAGCAATACCGCTTAATCGAAAATTAACCCAATCGGATATCATCAAAACACAAGATACTCTATCAAAGAGCCTAGGTTTAGCCTCGGAAAGCCATGGAAGAATAGCTCCTGATATCCAGTTTGGTACAGGCCAGTGACCTGAACTATGATACATGGCTTCACCATGCTCTTCTAATACCTTGTAGCCATGTTTCTCCGAGTCGTCAGTTAGCTTAAATTGTATTTCTTTTCCATTTTCATCTAGTAATATGAACTCCTCACGCATACTGGTTGAGCTTACTCCTATGACTCTTGTCTCAGTGTTCCGCATTAACTCGGAAATACTGTCAGCTATCTGAAGCCAAGATTCATCACTATTCCAATTATCACGGTCCCAGTCTCTTTCACTCCGAGCAATAACCTCACCAAATGGTGAAATGAGAAAAGACTTGACGCTACCAGAACCAGCATCAATCACGAGAAAAGAGTCCACAGCCATTACCCAACCCTTCTAGGCTAATACATCACGGTTAGCTACATGCATGGGCTGAATAGTTTCACCACGTAGATAACGAGCTACTTGTTGAGCTATCTGACGATAGCCACGCATCTCAGTATCAGGTGACCTTCCAGCAGTATGCGGAGTAATAGTAACATTATCAAGACCAATCAGAGGATTATCAGACTGAACAGGATCATCCTCAAAGACATCCAGCGCCGCTGACGCAATATTCCCATTCTTCAAAGCATCATAAAGCGCCTTTTCATCAATAATACTACCACGTGCAGTATTGATCAATATAGCTGTCTTCTTCATCTTCTTAAAGGCTTCAGCGTTTACCATATGATGCGTCTCAGGAGACAAACCACAGTGAATCGATACAAAATCAGACTCAGTCAGCAATTCGTCAATATCAACAGGTTCACAGCCCTCATCTCTCAATATCTGCTGATCAATATAGGGATCAAAGACAATTACACGTATGTCAAACGCCTTTGCACGCTTTGCCACACGACTACCAACCTGCCCATAACCAATCAAACCAAGAGTCTTACCATTTGCCTCCATCCAGTTAAACGAGCCAAGATACCCAGAGCGCCCCACACCGCTCAATTTCTTAAAATATTCCCCATTTTTAATCTCCTTATTATGACGCGCAATAAACCGTAACTCAGACAAAAGAAGCCCCATGGTTTGATCAGCAACAGATTCAGCGTTTCTACCCACAGCCCGCAACACAAAGATACCCCTCTCTGTAGCAGATTTCTGATCAACATTTACTGGACCACCACGGCTTATACCAATAATCTTCAACTCATCAGAGGCATCCATAACCTCACGTGTGAAAGGTCCATAACCAGAGACAACCACCTCACAGCCCATAAGAGCCTTCTTGATCTCCTCTGGGTTACCGAAGGCTTCCTTCACATTATCAACAATATCGGTGGACCACTTGTATGATCCCTCTACGTTTTCCTTGTACACGAAATCATATGCGTCAATATCATCACCGAGAGCTTCTTTAAACGAGGTTCGCCACATCTCCTCGGCGTTTCCCCTTATCCACTTATCATAAAGCACCAATATCTTGATCAAATCAATTCGATAACCGTGTAGACTAGAAAGTAATATGCATTTCCATAGAAAAAAGAGTGAAGAATTACTTCTTCATGACGCCAAAGTAGACCGCAACAACAACTGCAATCAACGCAACAACAATAGATGCATACATCATCATCTTAGTTGTACCCTGGCTAGCTTTCAAATTCTCGTAATCTTCTTGAAGACCCTCATAGTCATCTACAAGTTCTTCGTAGTCACTTCCCGTGCCTATCTGTTCAAGTAAATCATCGTTTTCCGCTTGTAATTCTGTTAATTGTTGCTCTAGGCTTTCTTTTTCAGCCAGTAATTCATCTTTTTCATCTATAAAATCCTGTATCTGATCTTGAATAGATTGAATACTAGAAATCAATGATTCATAGTTAATTATCTGGAATTCTTCCTCTACCTCGACTTGACCATCGATTGAGAGAGCAACTGTCCAGACTCCTAACTTGTTTTTTGCTGTTGATTCTGCTATGTTGATGGAGTCGAATACGATCCCCCAATCATCCCCTGTTTTTTCTATTACATCAACTGCGACGTTTCTAAACTGGTTACCATTTGGGTCATACCATATTACTCTGTAAGTTACATCTGGAGGGTTCTGTATTTGGACCCATAAACCTATTTTATCCGTGTACTGGAAAATCGTATTTCCTTCTCCAATGGGCTGTAGGTCTGTATTTCCATAATCATAGCACATTGTTGAGCTTTGGATGTTTTGAGCTTGAATCATGGGTACTCCTAGAATTGAGATTGCTAAGGAGAATAGTATGATTTTACTTATCTTTTGTTTATTCATGTTTCATTGATAGTCGCTTTCATTTAATAAAGTTATTTTCAGTATTTGAGAATAACTCGTTACTGTTTCAATAATTTACACCAGATCTAGCTAAAAACAACATAGTTAGTAAACACATTGCTTTCAACGATAATAAAAACGCATTTTGTCCCATGATAATGAGACAAATTAATCCATTTACACAAATAGAGTCAGAAATTCGTTAACAAAATATCAAGTATTTTGGAAGCAACATCATATTTGCTAGTAAGAGCAACGTGTTCAATGTTTTTCTTTTTATCTATTATGTAGACTTCGTTTGTATCTGTTCCGAATCCTGTGTTCTCCTTGGAGACATCGTTTGCGACAATTAGATCCATTCCTGTTTCGTTCATTCTTTTATATGCTCTATCGATTAGCTCTTCATTTGTGAGGTTGTACTCTGCTTTGAATCCCACTAGGTAGACGTTTGGGTCTATTGTTTTCACGTTTTTAACAATCTTGGGTAAGGGTTTGAGTTGGAGGTTCCATTCGTCTTTTCCTGAAGGCGTTTTCTCGTTTTTTCTCTCTGGTAATCCATAATCAGCTGCTGCTGCTGATAATATTGCTGCGTCAATTTTCTCTACTTTCAGCGTCTTCTGTACTGCTTCGAGCATTTCCTCTGTGCTAATAATAGGTATTACCTTTGCTTGTGCGGGTGGTATTGCGGTTCCTGGTCCATAGACAAGGGTTACTTTTGCACCTCGGTCTAGTGCGTTTTGTGCTAGAGCCATACCCATTTTTCCTGAGCTTGGGTTTGTAATGTATCTGAATGCATCCAGGTATGCTCTTGTAGGTCCGGCAGTTATGAGTATGTGTTTGCCCGTTAGATCTTGGGGTAGGGTTAGTTTGTCTATTACTGCTTGGACAATTTCTGTTGTTCCGGGTATCTTGGCTTTGCCTTCTTCGAATCTGGGCAGGAGCACTTGGATGCCGATGTTTTGAAGTTTTTTGATGTTTTCGTTTACTATTTGGTGTTTGTACATTGATGCGTGCATTGCTGGTGCAATGATTACTGGGATTCCTGCGCCTATTCCTGTTGTGAGTGTAGTGGTTACTGGGGTATCGTCTATCCCTGAGGCTACTTTTCCTATTGTGTTGGCTGTTGATGGTGCTACCAGAATAAGGTCTGCATGTTGTCTGTGTTCTCCAGCGTAGGTTACGTGTTCTATCTGTCCTGTGAGTTCTGTTACTACGGGGTTTCCTGTTGCCCATTCTACCATGTCTGGATGGATAATTTGATGTGCTGCTTTGGTCATCACAGCATATACGTCTGCGCCTCGGCGCATGAGTTCACGAGCTATTTCTGTGCTTTTTATAGCGGCTACGCTGCCTGTTATGCAGAGTATTATTTTTTTGTCGCGGAGTTCATTGGTTTTTGTGCCTATGATCTCTTTTGATGTGTGTTGACCGAAAGCCATTTCTTATTCATGGCTAGGGCTGGTGGAGATGTTTTTAAGTTTTGTTAGAAAATTATGAGTCTAGGCTTCGTTTAGTTTCTCTTCGATTTCTTCGAGTCGTTCGTATATGTTTTCGAATTTTTCTTCGATGGATTCGATTTTGTCCATGATTCCGCGTATCTCTATTTCTAGGTCGTTGATTTTTTGTTCTAGGCTCATTTGTGGATCGATTCTTGTTTCAGGTGCCGGGTTTATAAGTTTTTAGGGTTGGTTTTGGCTTCTTGGATGAGGTTTGTGTACCAGTCCGTGTCTGATTTGATGTATTCTTCTACTTTTATGGTCATTGGTGT
>CALGBN010000124.1 GCA_937877765.1 Candidatus Bathyarchaeota archaeon
AATGATACGGCGACCACCGAGATCTACACCGTCTAATTCGTCGGCAGCGTCAGATGTGTATAAGAGACAGGCGTAAAGGTAGCTGCATTTGATACCCGGATGAACCCTGAGAAGGTAGGAAACCCCATATTGGGATTCATGGTAAGAATCTTCGGTTACGCAGCCAAACCCATAGCCGATAAACTAGTAAAAAGAGGCGGGGTACTCGTTGGTGAGCCCATTGGGTTTGAGATGGTTGAGAGTGAGGGTCCTCTGTACGAGGGTGAGCTTGAACGTGCTGAGACGTGGGCTAGAGGTCTCTTATCCTAATCACATCTTGTGATTATCTGGGTTGAGTTTGCCTTATTTACTATACTCCATTCTCTTGATATATGGACCAGAAAAGCCTCAAACAAAACTTGGAAAACTATCTGAGCACCCAGAATGAATCAGAGACTCGTGTTTCTGAGCTCAACGAGATAAACATGGGTTGGGAGACAGAGCTATTCACATTCAAAGCAACTCATGAGGGCATTGAAGAGGACTTGGTACTAAGGGTCTTCTCAGGTGATAGAGCGGGTTCAAAGGCATCAAAAGAGTACTTCTTGATGAAACGGCTTGATGAGGTAGGCTTCCCTGTGCCCCATGTTTACCAACTTGATGCCAAGGGCGATGCTATTGGTAAGCCATTTCTGGTTATGCAGAGAATAATCGGGAAAACCCTCGATGATATGTATCGTAGCGAGGATGACGAGGAACTTAAGAAAGGCATATCCAGACTAGTTGAACTATTTGTCAAGCTTCACAAACTAGACATCGAGGATTTCACCGGATTACCCCATCTCCAAACAATGTCTAATGACGATTACATTGCGTTTTACAGTGAGGCAAAGGACAAACTTGCCCCATGGATAGCCCCCGTCATTGACTGGCTAATAGAGAACAAACCAGAGGAGACCGGCAAGTATCAGGCAATATGCCACAATGACTATCATGGCTTCAACGTGATGATAGATCAAAAAGACAACGCATACGTCATCGACTGGGGCGCAGCACGGATATCTGACTCAAGATTTGATCTAGGCTGGACGCTGCTTCTCTACAGCTCATTTGGGGGAGCCATGTTCAAGGCACCCCTTATAGAAATATACGATGAGCTTGGCGGTAACATAGACTCATTGAGATTCTTTGAAGTATTAGCTGTTACTCGCAGAATAACCGATCTTGCTTCAGTATTATATGGGGGTGGCTCCGTTGGGCTGAAACCAGACGTATTGGATATGATGCGCGAGTCACGAGAACATTTCTACAAGGTCCATGACATACTCGAAGAATACACAGGCATCAGAATCCCTGAACTAGACAAGATACTGGAAGATTTCTAAAAACAAGACGAACTAGGGGTTTGGTCTCAACAACCATATGTCTTGGTCTATGGGTCCAGCATGCTAGCTGGATATCTGTTGGTGTTTGGGCTGGAAAAGCTCTAATAAATAATGGTCCATGTGTTTCCTGTGTTTATCCTATGAATGTTGTAAAAGATATGTTGAAAGCGGGTAAAACCGCGATAGGTGCGACTGCCACAGTCGGTAGTCCAGTTGGTTTATTGGCGGATAGCGGTTTTGACTTCCTCTTGTTTGATACTCAGCACAGCCCAGTGGAGATCAAGCAGCTGAAGCCTGAGGTAGATGCGATGCGCGGTAAACACGCCATCCCCATCATCCGTGTAGGCGATAATGTACAGGATCAAGTCTGTTATGCGCTGGACCTCGGGGCAAAGGGTATCATTGTGCCCATGGTTAACTCGAAAGCTGAGGCAGAGAAGATGATGGATTGGGTAAGGTATCCTCCGCTTGGTAAGCGTAGTAATGCCGGTGTACGTGGAGAGTGGGGTCAGTATGATAGTTACCGTGAGTATATGGATGCGTTTAACGAGCAGATACTGGTTATCCCCATGATTGAGACAATGGAGTCTTACAATAATGTGGAGGATATTGTCAGTGTAGATGGCGTTGATGTACTCTTGTTTGGGCCATCAGATTTCAGCATCGCCCTCGACGTACCACTAGATTACTCGAACCCCAAATACAAAAAAGCACTGGACCATGTTGCAGAAGCATGCATTGACGCAGGTGTGGTGCCCGGGATGTACTTTATTCCGCCGGGGCATGAACCAAGCGATTATGTTGAACGTGGGTTCAGGTTCTTCACGCTACCATGGACCAAATGGGCTACAGAGGGAATCCAAAAAGGATTATCCTCTGTAAAACGATAAACAAAACATCTTTTTTCTTCATAATTCCAGCAAATATGCTTGTTACATGAAACTCGCTTATTTGAAAAATGTATTTTTTCATATTATCTCAGGTATAGGAAGAGCCCGGGTCCTGCTAATACTAGGCTTATTACGATGTTTATGAAAACCATTAATAACGCTATCAACCCAGCGTTCTTCCAACTTGTCTCAAAATATCTTTTTACAACATAGAGATATGCGACTATCTGTACTATTCCAGCAACCTCTGCGCCTATGAAAACCTGTATCAACGCGTTCACAAAGGTAAATATCGCCGTAATCTTAACCGCATCCAGAAACTCTACTTGGTTGATTCCCAGTATGTTTCTGGCCACAGAAATCATTCGACACATTTGGACCACTAGGCCCCGTCTTGGTAACAAAGGATGAGATACCTGATCCATATAACCTACAGATCAAGCTATGGGTAGACGACGTACTACGTCAGAACTATAACACCGATGATATGAGCCATAACCTCGGTGAGAAGATAAGTATGCTTTCAGAAGTATGCACTCTAAACCCAGGGGACATAATGGCATGTGGAACTAACCACCATGGACTTGGTCCAATGCAGGACGGAGAGACCGTTACAATCGAGATAGAGCAGATTGGTCGAATGTCCGTGAAGGTCAAGGACCCCTATAATCGAGAGTGGAATAAAGAAGAAAATATCCGCCCCTAATTCTACCCATTTATTATCTGGATAATTAGACCCCTTTTTTATCAAATATCTTATCCTCTTAAACTGTGATGATTCATTATGACTCCCTACAATAG
Organism: Candidatus Bathyarchaeota archaeon; assembly: GCA_937877765.1. Taxonomy (GTDB): domain Archaea; phylum Thermoproteota; class Bathyarchaeia; order TCS64; family TCS64; genus RBG-16-57-9. The sequence continues at coordinate 3,056 of CALGBN010000124.1, forward strand.
AGCATACACATTCATCTATTACAAAGACATCAAAAAATCCGAGCCTTTCTACCGAGACCTACTAGGATTAAGGCTAGAGTATGAGAGCGACTGGGTAACCCGCTTCTGGGTTACAAAGGATTACGCTATTGGCGTTGTACAATCTGGACGAGGATTCCTAAGAGCAATGGAAGACAAACCAGTCATACTATGTATTGGATTAAAAGACGGTGAGAATATCTTTGCCATGTATAAAAAGCTGCAAGATGCTGGTGTCAAGATGCACACCAATGAGGTAGAATTTCGTAAAACTGAAGGCAGAATATTCTTCTGTGAGGACCCTGAAGGATACATCGTTGAAATAGTCCAATCCCCAAAATAACCACAAAAAATAGCTAACATTGATAAATCAATATTTTTTACTCTATGAAAACTCCTTACTGGGTTTTTGTGTTTTTTCTCCGCTTCTTTAGAATCCTAAACCCATCTGACTGCAGTGATCTAGTATTCTGTGACGTTTCCCATCGTATTTACACCAGATGTTATCGAGTTTCTCCGCGTCTTCCCCAATGCTGTCGAGTACGCAGTGGAGTACCTCGTGATTGATAGCCATCTCCACCTCTTCTTCTCGGACTATGGTTCCGTTGAACTCGGCTGCGTGTTCATAGCCGCCGAAGAACAAGTAGTACTTTCCATCCTCTGTGACTGTTGCACCGTTGTGTCCTATTATGACGATTACGTCTTCATGGAACTCCATTTGGTATACCTCTGGTTCTCACATCTTGCTGAATGCTGCTATAAAAACTAGATTTAAAGTGATTATTGAGTGATAATTAGAACCTTTACTCTATAGTCTGGTAACAGAGCAAATATCAGAAAAAAATGCGAGCCCTCCATGAGACGCGAAGGGCTTATTATGGCTCTGGGCACCACTGTTTTCTATTGGTGAATAGTTTGAACGCTTCAAAAACATTACTTGAGATGCTAAGAAACTATGATGTTGAACATGTTTTCGGTCTACCTGGAGAGACCACTCTCCCATGGTACAAGGAGTGGCTTGATTACCCCGACATAAAACACGTTATGGCACGAGATGAACGCAGCGCAGCCTTCATGGCAGACGGATACGCAAGGTTTAGCTT
>CALGBN010000125.1 GCA_937877765.1 Candidatus Bathyarchaeota archaeon
GCACTGGATGGATTACCTCCGGTGAAGATGCATTGCAGTAACCTCGCAGCCGATGCACTCCATGAGGCAATCAAGCACTACAAAGAGGAACAAGGAAAATGAGCGAGAAAAAAATCATAAAGTGCGCTATTTGTGACCGTGTTGCAGAGGGTGAGGAATGCCAACTAATGACTGTTATCACCAATGAGAAGGGAGAAGAAGTCAAGGTCTGCTGTACTCATATGGCAGAACAAGAAAAGTAACAATTCTTAGTATGTCATTAATTTATTTTATTTTCTGCATGTGTTTTTTCACACAGGCACATGATTATTTTATGATTATTTGTTGATAATTCAGGTGACATTGAATGGTGTATGTATGTCATAAAGTGATTATTCTTTTTCCTTACTGTGAAAAATGTGAGGAATACAAAGCCTGTAAAGCGTTAGCGGTTAAAACCGAGACTTGTGACCAAATAACTGAAACACCGGTTTTGGCGACTGCATAACACATTATTTGCCATATATGATTCTATAACTAGACACTTTTTATAAATAATAGAAAATGATGAACATAATAACTACAGAATAGTAGTAACCAAACCCAATAAGTCTATATCATGTAATAACTACATAGATCATATAGTAAACCTAAATAAGCACGGTTGACGCTAGAAGCTGCAAGGAGTCTAAAAAAGGTGGATAAAGAGAAAATCGCTGAATCGATATCCGCGTTAATGAATGCTCCACTTATTACGTTAGCAACATTCGTACCACTTGTACTAAAGTATGGCAACGGAAACACAGTTAATCTCCTTGTAATCACCGGGTTCTTCGGATGCGTGCTACCCCTCATAGGAGTAGTTGCGTTATTGAAGATGAGTCTGATAAGCGATTTTTATGGCTCAAAGAGAAATGAAAGATATATCCCGTTCCTTATCACGATATTCAGCTACCTACTCGGAACAATATACCTCATACTAATACAAGCACCGGGACCAATCACAGCCCTAATGGCATGCTACGTGATCAACGGCATAGTATTAGCCCTCATCACACTCAAGTGGAAGATAAGCATCCACGCATCAGGGGTAACAAGCCCCATCACAGCCCTAGTGTACCTGTTGGGCACAAGACTTTTACCGTTATTCATACTAGTGTTACCAGTAATCTGGGCAAGACTTGAGCTTAAGGCTCACAGTAAGATGCAGTTAACCGCTGGAGCACTCCTGAGCACAGCTCTGACATGGCTGCAGATGGCTTGGTACGTGCAACACATATTCATATAAAAAAGGAAAAAAATTGCTTTGTGGAATAATAGCTTAGGTTTGGGGTTCTTCTATACTTCTCCACTTTGACAACCCACATTCCTACACTCACATATTCACCAACAGGTTATACAACGCCACCTTGGCCACCAACTCATGGGCAATGTTCTCCATGGTCCGAGACAGACTGCACTCCCCAAACAAACGCTTAAACGATGAATACGCCGTCTCAACCATCCACCGCATCCCGTAGCCCTTCTCACAGGCCCAGGCCTCGTACCCCAGACCATGGAACTCCTCCACCACACGCCCCCTCGCCGACGACGTGTCTGGCACGCTGTTTCTCCGGGGCTTGATAACCGACTCAATGCCCTGGGCCTCCAACGCCTCATAGATATCCCCCGAGTCATACGCGCCATCACCCAGACACCGTTTGATCTTTCTCCGCTTTCCCGCCTCCTCTAGGAGGTCAGGGAAGGCTTTAACGTCATGCATGTCATCCGTTGGTATGTTCATGGCTACGACCTCCTTGGATTCGATGTCGACGGCGAAGTGAAGCTTCACGTACCTTTTCTTCTTGCCGTGCTTCCTCTCTACCCAGCCTCCAGCTCGGTGTACTTTGACGCCGGTGGAGTCGACTGCTATGGATATGGGTTCATGTTTCTCATTGAGGCTCTGGTAGGGGTCAACGGGGAGGGCGAGAATACGTTTCCGGAGCCCCGAGTAGTCTGCGGAGGGTAGCTTGGGTACGAGGGCGTGGAGGCTTCGGGTGAACCCTTCGAGTTGGCGGTATGGCATCCTGTAGAGGATCCGGATTGTGGTGAGGAGTTGGATGTAGCTGGGGGTGAGGAGGTATGGGGGTCCTACTTTGCCCGTATTCATGGCTTTTAGGTCTTTTTCGTAGTTTTCTAGGAAGCCTAGGTCGAGTATGAGTTCTCCTCGTTTGATGAGTCTCTCATCGGTCTCTTTCCAGCCCATGGATTAGAAATATTTCGTTTTGATCTAAAAGTTTACCTATTAATCCACAAAGCATTTATGATTTAAATTTGTGTCTATCGATTTTTCATTTTTAACTGTTTTATGTTAATGCTTATCCACGTTTACGCCTGATAACAACTAGTTAACAATACGTTAACAGATGAATATCATTCATAACCCCATCACCTTGATATTAAACCTCCACAGATAGAGGATTGAAACAATATGAAGAAACAATATGCGCTAGTACTTCTCCTAGTGGTCGCATTCGGAATAGTCACTACAATGGCCTTCGAATTAAATTCACCTACGGCAGCAATACCCGACGCTTATGCTGTTAGTGCTGACGAAACAGAAGCTACTGTAAGTTCAGTAAAGATTAGACCAAGCAAGGGCGGAGATCGCATGATAATCACATTAGGTCTTGCTGACATGACTGCATCAAGTAACTATGTCATAGGAGTAGAACTATCTGATACTGCGGGAACTGATGGATATTATGATCTGTCCAGTCCAGCAGGTGTGTATCCAAGTGCTAATGGTAACCAAAATTATACTATGGGTTACTATGAAACAACTTATACTGCATCAATGGCTACAGGCAATTTACAGATTAAACTAGATAAGGCAAGTATATGGGTCGAAGTAGACGGTATTATGA
>CALGBN010000126.1 GCA_937877765.1 Candidatus Bathyarchaeota archaeon
CCAATCAAGAAAAACACGGATTCTGTGAAAAAAATCACTATTAAATAAACTTTCTATTTTGTAAGCAAAACTGAATGACTTACCATGAGTAGCATTAATTCTACACTAACCATATGGTCTCAGAAAGAGCACAGGGTAAACAAACATAAAAGGGCCTAATAAATTTGAAAACAATAAAAACCACTAAAAGCGTCTGTCCAGAGTGCCACAAAGTAATAGACGCAACGATCTATGAACAAGACGAAAAAGTATACATGACTAAAACTTGCCCCGAACACGGGAAATATACCGACCTATATTGGGGAGACTATAATCAATACCTTCGCGCCGAGAAATATGCACATGATGGAGTAGTGATGGCAAACCCTCGAACAGAGGAAACCCAAGACTGCCCATATGATTGCGGCATATGCCCAAACCACAAATCCACAACAATGCTAAGCATAATAGACGTAACCAACCGCTGCAACCTACGGTGCCCCATCTGCTTCGCTCACGCCGGGGCAGCAGGATACCTCTACGAACCCACAAAAGAACAAATCAAAGAAATGATGCAAAATCTCAGAGATAACAACCCGGTGAAAACACCTGCTCTACAATTCAGTGGAGGAGAACCAACCGTAAGAGAAGATCTGCCAGAACTAATTAGAATGGCCAAACGCATCGGGTTCCCATGGGTAATGGTGGATTCAAACGGCTTAAAGATGGCGGAAAGCCCCGAGTATTGCCAAGAACTGAAGGATTCAGGGCTTGACTCCGTCTACCTTCAATTCGATGGATTAACACCGGAGCCATATATCATGGCGCGTGGTGTTAACCTGTTACCATATAAATATAAGGCGTTAGAGAATCTGAGAGAGGCTGGATTCACTAGCATTGTTCTAGTGCCTGTTCTAATAAAGGGAGTAAATGATGATCAGGTAGGAGACTTGATCCGATTCGCTATCAAGAACAGGGACTGTGTTAAGGGAGTAAACTTTCAACCAATTTCCATCACTGGGAGGATGGATAAGAGTCAGCGAGAGGATGTTAGGATAACTATACCCGATTTGATGAGGTTAGCTGAGGAGCAGACTGATGGCTACCTTAAGCGAGACGACTGGTTCCCCGTACCCACTATAGAACCATTAACTCGTTTCATTAGCTTGATGAAGAGTGAAGAAGAGGTAGATTTCTGTGCTCACCCGCATTGTGGTATGGGTACATTTCTCTTCATCGATGGGGATGAAGTAACTCCGATAACTAGGCACCTCGACGTGGATAGTGTTTTGGAGACCCTTGATGAGGTGAATAACAAGCTTGCTGAAGGAAAGATGCTAAGAGCGAAGCTGAAAGTGGTTAGTGGCGTTGTCAAGAATCTTGAGTTTAAGCCGCTTATCAAGTATCTGAAGGACGTGATCTTGTATAATGATTATGATGGGGTCAATAGGATATATCATCAACGGATATTCATAGGCGCTATGCATTTCATGGACCCATATAACTTTGATCTAGACCGGATCCAGCACTGTGTGATTCACTATGCAGTGCCTGATGGCAGGATTATACCTTTCTGCACTATGAATACGATTCATAGAAATAGCATCGAGAAAAAATACAGTCAACCACTAGATGAGGAAAAAAATACACCACCATATGATTTTACGAAATTGAGTTAAACATGATGATCGATTGCAATTATTCTATTTATAGATACAAGGCTGCAAGGATCATTTTTGAGGTCGGGGCGAGATATGGGTAATAGCATTGAACAACAGTTGTCTGAAAGGAAATGGATTAACAAAGAAGGACTTAATGTCTCCAGTGATTCACGTTATTATGATGTTATTGTGGTTGGCGCAGGGTTTAGTGGATTATTATCAGCTTTAGCGTTATCCAAGGAAGGCAAAAACGTGCTCATCATCGAAAAGGAAAACTGCATCGGTGGTGTTTGTAGGTCCTATAACGTTGACGGATATACTGTTGATACCGGGCCTCACATTATTACTCGAATGGATTCGGGGCCATTAAAATTTTTGATGGATAAGTATTTTGATGTTATACCAAACTTTGTGTCGCTAGGAGAATATAGGGTCCGTATACAGAATATGGTGAAATCGTTTCCTTGGAGCGTAAAAGAATGGATGCTTTTTGATTTGCTTCCAGTAGAGGATCGGGGTCTGTTAATGAAAACTGTCTTTGATGTACTATATGGGATCGGTGTAGGAAAAGACCTGTCAAAGGTTTCAATTGGAGACCTGATCCCAAAGGGGGTTTCACTTGAAACATCTTCTTTTGTAGATTACTTATCATATTTTATGCTCGGGACAGACCCCAATAATGCTCCCATATCCAGATTCCTAGATCGCAAGGACTATAAACAAGAAAAAAGGGGTGAAGAAACCTCACAAGCATTATCCTATGTAGGCAGATTGTATAATCTACTAATCGAAGGTAAACCTACAGATCAAGTGTATCCTCTAGGCGGAATTCAAAACATCATTACTTCCATTATTTTCTCGTTTCCTAAAAAGGTAACAATTCACTTAGAAGAAAAACTAGTTGCAGTAAACGTCAAAAAATGTCGAAGAAACGGGCAGGTTAGATCTATGGTTCAGGGAATAATGACTGATAAAGGAGAGTATAGTTGTGGTATATTGATATATTCTGGGTATTCCATGGAACTACCTGAGCTTGTTAAACGTGAATTACCAGAGGATTATGTTAGGAATCTTTCTAGTATAAAACGGGTTGATTCTTTGTCGATCTGGTTAGGGCTGGAAAAACAAGTGCTTGATAAACAGGGAACGGAAATGTGGGTTGCGACGGAGGATGAGCATTTGCATACTTGGCTTATTCCGACTTCTAACTATGATTCATATTTAGCTCCGAAGAATAGGCAGTTGCTTGGGTTCGCTTTTGTAAAACCGGATAACTTGAGCACTCAGAAGATGAAGAAAAGAGCACTTGACACCATTTTTTCAGCGATGCCTGAGATTGAAAAGCATGTTGATATGATGCATATTCAAGAATTAGTGCCAGAGAAAGCATGCTGGAGCATGAACTCTGGGTTTGGAGACGTTATGACGCCCATTAGTAATTTATTATGTGTTGGGAGCGATGCGGAAAAGCGAAGTATGGGTTTGACGAGGTCAAGTTATTCAGTGATTCGAATGATGAAGTCGTTGGGCTACATTTCCAGTTATTAGATAACTTGGGCGCGCACGTGTTTACTTGGGATGATACTAAACAATGGAGATCAGGCGTATGTTTAAGTTGGAATACAACCAGGATACTTCTTCCAAGTCTTCACCTTATCGAGGAGTTCATTCTTCTTCCGTTGAGATCCTTCCATGATACTTGCTTTCTCATACAATCCTTTATTTGTTATTGCATAAGAAATTCAACTGCATCGTTTCATGTAACAGTGATATTGAATTTCGCGTAGTATAACCTGTAATTTGATTGGATATTAGTTTCTATGTTCCAGAATAGGTTTTGGAAAAGTGTTATCTCTTTTGACTAATGACGATATAGCGGTTATTTGATGAGGCAAAAAGTATCATTAATGGTCCTCTTTATTTTGACCTTGATTGTAGCTAGTTCTTTTTCTCCCTCCTGTTTAGCTTATAACACAGGGTCACTTGATGGGGAGCTAACCGATGAAATATCAGAACTTGTGGAGTCTGGGGATATTCCATCTCTCCAAATATGTGTGGTTTCCGGTAACCAGAAATGGATCAAGGGATTCGGTGAACAGACCGATGAAGACACTGTTTTCCTCGTTGGTTCAATTCAGAAGGTATTCGTTTCTATCTCACTATTACAGCTTTACGAGGATGGCTTGATTGGGCTCGATGATGACGTGAACTATTATATGCCTTTCAGCATTAGGCACCCAGAATACCCTGATACACCCATTACCATCAGGATGCTTTTATCTCACCGCTCAGGACTAGGTGGGACACTACCTTCCGAGTTTGCGTATGACTGGATCGATGATAACCCTGTTGAATGGACCCGGAGCCTCTCGGAGGACTTGATTAATGTTTCCCTAGTGGATTGGTTGGAGATGAACCTAGATGAAGAGGGTAGTTTCTATTCGCCTAGTTACTGGGTTAGAGAACCGGGTACTGGGTACAGTTACTCTAATAATGGTTACAAGATATTGATGTGTATCTTGGTAGATGTAGTTGAGTGCGTCTGGGATGGCTTTTATTGGGAGGTTTGAGTGGTTCTGCTTGTTGTGTTTGGGTGTATTTGTCCAGGGTTTTCTGTTGCTCCGTCTCGTTTTTTCTATTGTTTCCTGTGTGTCTTGTTTCTCGGTGGAAAGTATCTTTGCGCGGGGATTGTGGTTGATTGTTATATACTCTCGTTGGTTTACTGTTTTTGGTGACCGTGTTGAAGGTTTTAGTGTATCTTCTATTGGCTGTGGTTTTCTGGGGGATAGCCCCGATATTCGGTAAGCTGGGTTTGGAGAAAGTGGACCCTGTTCTAGCTATCTCCCTCAGGAGCTTTGGGATAAGCGTTATTCCTGTCTCTTATACACATCTCCGAGCCCACGAGACCTCTCTACATCTCGTATGCCG
>CALGBN010000127.1 GCA_937877765.1 Candidatus Bathyarchaeota archaeon
TTTTCAAGCAGAAGACGGCATACGAGATGTAGAGAGGTCTCGTGGGCTCGGAGATGTGTATAAGAGACAGGCCATGTACTGCCTGAAGCAGTTGCTGAAGCAGGTGCAATAGGAACTTTACTGAATCACAGCGAGTGCCAGATACCATTAGAGCAGATCGAGGAATCAATCAAACGAGCGAGAGAAGTTGATCTCATCCCCGTTGTATGCGTAGACACAGTGGAAATCGCGAAAAGAGTCGCGTTACTCAACCCAGACGCCATCGCAATCGAGCCACCGGAACTAATCGGTTCAGGTATATCCGTCTCAACAGCTCAACCCGAGATAGTCTCAGGAGCCGTTGAAGCAGTCCATACAATCAACCCAGATGTCAAAGTACTCTGCGGAGCAGGAATTACTAACGGGGAAGATGCATCAGCTGCACTGGACTTGGGTGCAAAAGGTATACTCGTAGCCAGTGGTGTGGTAAAAGCAGAAGACCCCTATAAGGCGCTGCTTGAGCTTGCGCGTGCTATGCAGCGCTAAGCTCGTCAACTACTTTTTTCACGAGTTTCTTGTGTTCAGCGATTAGTTCTTTTACTCTTTCTGGGCTGCTGGATTCTGCGTATATCCTGAATATTGGCTCTGTGCCGCTTGGTCTGAATAACACCCAGCTATCATCCTCATAGACAAGCTTCACTCCATCCATAGTGTTGATTTCCGGTGCGTCCACCTGTTCAGCGAGAAGCTTCAACGCCTCTTCTTTGAGTAGGTTTGGGCACGGTGTCTTATCCTTGTCTTTACATAGATGAGGCTGTTCAGCGATTAACTCACTGAGCGTCTTGTTTCTTTTCACCATATAGTGAAGCATCAACGCTAAAGCAACACAGCCGTCTCGCACAGGCAGGAAGGGTCCATACATGATTCCACCGTTTTCCTCGCCTCCAAGCTTGTATCCGTTGTCAATCATGGCTCTACTAACGATAACACTACCAACCTTGGTCCAGTAAATCTTGGAACCATATTTGGCTACAACCTTCTCAAGACTCGGAGAACTGCTCACTGGTGTAACAATAGTCTCACCAGGATACTCTTTCAGAAACTCTTGGGCTACAAGACTCAGGGACTTGTCTCCCCAAACCGCCTCAGCGTGCTCATCAATGATTATTGAACGATCTCCATCGCCATCAAACCCGATCCCAATGTCTGATCCTGTGGCTTTAATGAGTTCCTTGAGGTCTACTAGGTTCTCTGGTGTAGGCTCTGAGCCTCTCCCCGGGAAAGCGCCATCAATTTCCGAGTTTAATGTATATACTTGGCATCCTAGTTTGCTTGCGAGTAGAGGCGCGGTTATTGCTGCTGCGCCGTTACCGAGGTCTAGTGCTACCTTGAAGCCTTTCTCAATGATTCCAGTATAGTCTACTGCTTCCTTGACCGCGTCTGTGTATTCCTCTACATAATCGTGAAACGAGACTTTTCCAACCTTGTCCCAGTTACATGGCTTGGGACCACCCTTATCGATTAATGTCTCGATTTCTGCTTCGAGTTTTTTCGGTATTTCCACTCCGTCATGGTACATGATCTTGACGCCGTTAAACTGTGGTGGGTTATGGCTGGCTGTCACCATTACGCCGCCTTCAAGATCACTTCTGCTGATCATATATTGTAGGGCTGGGGTGGTGATTACACCAAAATCGTGAACATCACAGCCCACACTAAGCAAGGCGCTAACCACGGCGTCCCTGAACATGGGGCTTGTTGTTCTTCCGTCGCGTCCAACCGCTATTTTTTCTCCGAGTAGTTTTCCCGCTGAAGCTGCTATTGTGGAGGCTAGTTCTAGGGTGAAGTCTTTGTTTGCTTCTCCCCTGATGCCGTTGGAGCCGAAGTATTTGCCCACTACATCACCTGTGTTGGTTTGAGTATGCTCTCCTCAATTGACTTACTCGGGCAGATGCTAACCCCTTCCGTGATGGTAACCCCATCGCCTATCTGGGCAAAGTCTCCGATTAGGCTACCTGACTCGACTTTAACCCAGCGCTCCAATACGC
>CALGBN010000128.1 GCA_937877765.1 Candidatus Bathyarchaeota archaeon
CGGCGACCACCGAGATCTACACCGTCTAATTCGTCGGCAGCGTCAGATGTGTATAAGAGACAGGATCAAAGATGAATCTGGTGTAAAATCAATCATGAGCACACAGGCTGTTAAGAATACTCACACGAGTATAGAGGCTTACATAATGATGAACATCAAGTCAGGTTCAGAAGACGAGGTCTGCGAGGCGCTGGCCGAGTACAAAGAAGTCGAAGAAGTAGCCGTAATCTACGGTGAGTATGACGCTCTTATTAAAGTAAAAACTGAGAACATGAAGACACTCGATAACTTCATCACAGAAACACTTAGGGCACTACCGAACATCTTCCTAACAGCTACAATGCTAATCGCGAAGCAGTTCAAGTAACAAAACACCTCTTCTTCACAAACAACTTATCCGCAAACTTTATTATACAAAACATGATTCATAGGTTCTACGCGCCCTGGTAGTATAGTCAGGCCCAGTATATCCGGCTGTCACCCGGATGATCCCGGGTTCGAATCCCGGCCAGGGCGCCAAATTTTCACTATACATTTTTACCTTAGTGTTAAGTATAACCAGTAGAATCAGATAGAGATAGCACAAAGGAGAAAAAATAGGATATGTTTATGCCAAGAGCCTACGACCGGGCCATCACCATATTTTCACCAGAGGGACGATTATATCAGGTCGAATATGCACTCGAACTAGTAAAACGAGGCGCACCAATTGTCGGAGTAGCCAGCCCAGAAGGAGTAGTGTTGGCTGCCAACGAGACCCCCGAGAGTGAACTTGAAGACCCAGAGTATTTCCGCAAGATCTATCAGCTTGACGACCACCTAGCCAGCGCAATATCAGGACTAAGCAGCGACGCAAGAGTACTCATTGGACAGGCACGTGTATACTGTCAGAGTAACAAACTCCTCTACGATGAGGCTGTAGATGTTGAGATACTTGCTCGTAGACTAGGAGACATGAGCCAAGCATATACACAGCATGCGGGTGTAAGACCTTTTGGCGTAACCATGATCCTTGCAGGCGTTGACGCGACAGGTCCAAGAGTACTTACCACTGACCCCAGTGGAGCGTACCGTGGATTCAAAGCAATAGCCGTTGGACGAAAAAACGATGAGGCAAACAAGCTGCTAGAGGAAAAATATAGTGATGACATCAACCTAAAGGATGCCATCAAACTAGCGATTGAAGCCGTGAAGGTAGCCTCTGATAGAGATGTGAACGAGGACACAGTAAAAGTAGCAATCGTTCCTGTTGAGTCCAAGGTTTTCAAACGCCTAGAAGCAGAAGAGATCAAAGGTTATCTCGATTAGGTAAGTGTTCAGGAAATGATCAGAAAGGAACACGCGAAAGCGAAAGATTTCACAATAGTTCGCCACCAAATAGAAGGAGAAAAATTCGAGATTCTCGTAGACCCAGACAAGGGTCTAAAATATAAACGAGGCGAGATCGGTGAGATCAGAAACGTGTTGATGATAGACACGATATTCACCGATGCTAACAAAGGAGAAAAAGCCTCAGGAGATAAACTCGAAAAACATTATGGGACCAGCGATCCCATAGAAGTCGCTAAAGAGATGTTCGAAAAAGGCACATTCCAGTTGAACACCCAACAGCGCCAAGAGATGACAGAGCAGAAGAAAAAACAAATCATAAACATCATCTCAAAGACATTTGTAGACCCTAAAACCAAGCTGCCACATCCAGTAGTAAGGATCGAGAACGCTATGGAAGATATACGATTTCACATCGATCCATTCAAGGAGGCAGACGAGCAGGTACAAGAGGTCGTACAGGCACTACGTTCAGTGCTACCAATGAGCAGCGAGAATATACAGATCGCCCTCAAGATACCCGCCGAGTACACAGGCAAAGCATACGGCACCGTAAAGGACTACGGTACTATCAAACGTGATGAGTGGCAAAACGACGGCTCATGGGTTACAGTAGTTGAGCTACCAGCAGCAATGCAGGTAGACTTCATGGAAGCGCTAGGCAAGGATACACAGGGAAATGTGCAATCGAAGATAGTAAAATAGACGTGAGGGAGAATGAGCGCAAAATTTGAAACAAGGGACATAGTGGTCCCCGGCGACCTCCTCTTTGAGGGGAGAGCCAGAGCAGGAGATAATACCTACAGAAACGAGGGCAACATCTACGCCACAAGGGTAGGACTAGCTAACTACAACAAGGACAGGGTATCAGTAATCGCCCTAGAAGCTGGTTTCATACCCCTTGTAGGAGACCTCGTAATAGGAATGGTCACAGACATAGAACTAGGACAATGGAAAGTCGACATAGGAGCAGAAAACGAGGCAATACTTACAACGAATGACGCCATCGGAAAACCATTCAGATCCTATCAAGACATGACCAAGATACTAGACGTCGGCGACACAATAGTAGCCAAAATAGTAGACCTTGACAGAAGACGCACCCCAATTCTATCGATAATGGGACGCGATCTGGGCAAGGCAAGAGACGGCTTCCTTATTGATATAACGCCGTCCAAAATACCCCGACTTATTGGAAAGAAAGGGAGCATGATTAACATGATCCTCAAGGAGACCCGCTGCCAAGTAACCATCGGCCAGAACGGCAAGATATTGATTAGCGGCAGAAACAGGGAAAACGAGGAACTCGTTGTTAAAACAATAAAGAAGATCGAAGCAGAGGCACACACCTCAGGCTTGACAAACAGAATCCAAGAATATCTTAAAGACATTAAGGAGCAGAGAAAATGAGCAAATCAAAAACAAAAGCAAAAACCAAGACAAAGAGGAAAAGCAGGAAGAAAAAATTTGAGCGAGTAGACGGCAGAAAAGCCGATGAACTACGCCCAGTAAAGATCGAAACAGGGGTAATACCCAATGCAGACGGCTCAGCATACATCGAGATGGGCCGTAACAAGATCATAGCTGGAGTCTATGGTCCAAGAGAGATGCACCCAAAGAGGCTGAGCAAGCCACACAGGGGTGTACTCAGAGTAAGATACCACATGGCACCATTCAGCGTTGATCCACGTAGATCACCAGCGCCATCCAGAAGGGACACAGAGATCGGCATGGTCATGACAGATGCCCTTGAGCCAGCCCTATTCCTTGAAAGATACCCACGAAGCGTCATTGACGTCTACGTGGAGATAATTCAAGCAGACGGCGGCACCCGGTGCGCATCAGTTAACGCAGCAGCAGTAGCGCTAGTTGATGCAGGTATCCCAATGAAGGACCTAGTTGCATCATGCGCAGCAGGCAAGATGGAAGATCATATTGTCCTAGACCTCGGAGACTACGAGGACAAGAAGGGACAGGCAGATGTTCCAGTAGCATATATGCCAAAGCTTGAAGAGGTTACACTTCTCCAGATGGATGGAATCCTAACAACAGATGAAACCGTAGAAGCAGTAGAGCTAGCTATCGAAGGATGTAAACAAGTCTACGAGGTTCAGCGTGAGGCACTCAAGAAAAAATACGGCATGGACGAAGAGGATACAGCAGAAGATGCTGAGGAATCCGAGGAATCAGGTGAAGAACCAGCTGAATCAGAGGAGGAAGACAAGTAATGAGCAATAACATAGTATCCAGACTCAAGCGGAAGAAGATCGAGGAAGTTCTCGAAGCAGGCACCAGAATGGATGGAAGAGACCTAAACGACTTCAGAGAAATCGAAGTACGTACCAACTTCCTAGAGAAATCAGAAGGCTCAGCAGAGGTAAGGATGGGAAAGACCCACATCGTAGTAGGCGTCAAGGCTGGACTCGGCACACCATTCGATGACACTCCAGATGAGGGCGTCCTCATGTGCAACGCAGAGTACACTCCAGTCGCTCACCAGACATGGGAACCTGGTCCACCACCACACGGAGCCATTGAGCTTGCACGTGTCGTTGACCGTGGTCTACGTTCAGCTGAGATACTTAACATGGAAGACCTAGGCTTGGTATCAGGTGAAAAAGTCTACATCGTGTTCGTTGATCTCTATGTGCTTAACTGGGATGGAAACCTCATTGATGCTTGTGGATTAGGAGCACTTGCTGCCCTGAAGGGAGCAGAGATTCCAGTCTTCAAGGTATCAAAGAAGAACGAGGTATCCGAGACAGATAAGACCCAAAAGCTTGAGTTACGCTGCGAGCCAATACCCATCACAATCTACAAGATTGGTAAACACTTCATCCTAGACGCTACGGCGGACGAGGAAGAAGTAGCTGATGGAAGACTAACGGTTACACTTGACGAGAATAACAACGTCACAACTCTGCAAAAAGCTGGTCCAGTCGGCTTCACAGTGGATGAAATAAAGAAATGCATAAATATCGCGTCCGAGAAGGCGGCAGAGATAAGGTCACAAGCAGTGGCGAGTGAATAATGGCAAAGAACAAGCGTAAAAACGTTGGACTAAGAGGCAGAGGCGGAGCAACCCTCCGTAAACGATACGGTAGGATCATGAGCAGCCTCCACACATACCACAAATGCCCAAGCTGTGCAAACCCCAGCGTAAAACGTGAAAGCGTTGGACTCTGGGAGTGCAGAAAATGCGGACACAAGTTCGCAGGCGGAGCATACACACCATCGACTAAGGTCGGTCAAGCCTCACGTCGTATACGTATCGAAAACTAATCCTTTTTTAAACCCTACTTATTCTTTACAGCACTATGAATTCAGTTGATGCTGACGTGGTTTCAGTGGTCAAACTTGAACTTGATGAGAAACTATTACAGGCTATTGATGTAGCTTTACAGCCTGAGTCTGAAAGCCCCTCGTCAGAGAGATCAAAGACAAGTATCAGCATCGAAGATGAAAATCTAATTATAACTACTTACGCCTCTGATACGACGGCTCTACGGGCTTCAATTAATAGTTATCTCAGGTGGGTTGAAGGCATACAGAATATTGTTTTGAGCATCTGATCAGCTACGAAACCCTATATAGATAATCAGTCCCCCGTTATGTGTCACTTTAGGTGAAATAAATGAGGAATGAACTAAAACGCAGACTCAAGGCAAACGAACAACTCTACGGTACATGGATCACTGTAGAAAGCCCAATAATGACTGAGATGATGTCAAGCCTCGGTTTCGACTACTTCGTAATCGATACAGAGCACGCACCACTTGACCCAATCATGGCACAGACACTCATGCAGGCAATGCGCCCAGACACAAAAACCACTCCAATCGTTAGGGTATGGTGGAACGATCTAGTAGCCATCAAACGAGCACTTGACATCGGAGCTCACGGCATACTAGTCCCATGGGTAAATAGCAAAGAGGAAGCAGAGATGGCTGTTAAAGCCACAAGATACGCCCCTGATGGTCTGAGAGGCTGTGGACCAAGAAGAGCAGCGTTATTCGACCCAGATTACTTGAAGACCGCCGATGAAGAAATCATGGTGGTTGTACAGATCGAGTCCAAAAAGGCTGTTGAATGCATTGAAGATATCTGTTCCGTAGATGGTATTGATGCAACATACATTGGACCAGCTGATCTTTCCGCTAGCTATGGACATCTTGGAAACATGAGTCACCCTGATGTTCAGAAAGCCATTGACATCGTCTATGATGCATCAAAAGCGGCTGGAATCGGAGCTGGAATACATGAGGCTTCTGGATCAAGCATCCCAGAGAGAATGAAGAAGGAGTATAACTTGGTGACCCTAGGTAACGACCTTATCTACGCCAAGAAGGGAGTACTCGCCCAGTTCAAGGAACTGGGAATAAACCCCTAAACACCTTTTTACTCGTATTCTATCGTAGCTGGTGGCTTTGGAGTAATATCATAATAGACTCTACTCACATTTGGACAGCTATCGAATATCTTTGATGCTGCTTCACGTAAGGTGGTCCATGGTAATCTCATCACTGATGCTGTGAGGAAATCCTTTGTCTTTACAGCTCTAATAGACACTATGAACCCGGGGGTATCACGTTTATCAACTAAGAGGAATAAACGAGTGGCTTCAGGATAGTTATCAAAGACATATTTTCGTACCTGAACCAGTTGATCATAATCAGGGTCAATAGTACGATCAGAGTCATCAACAAGAGCCATAGTTAAAACCGTACCATAAGCCCTCTTACCGCCCCGTATACCAGTTGTCTTCTCCGCTAAAACTCCAGCTTTAACATGAGTTTCTGAAGACTCGATAATCTCAGCCGCATCACGACGAAGAACCTTAAGCTCTTTGGGAGCTTCACCACTGAATATCGCTGCAAAGTACTGTGATGGACTATGAGGGTTAAGCTGCTCCTCGACAATAAAAGTAGCTTTTTTCAGTTCATCTAGTTTCTCAGTTGTGAGATTACCAACTACCCTTATGCTGAGTCCGGGACCGGGGAATGGTTGACGTTCTGCGAGTTCAGGGGGTATCTGTATTCTTCTTGCTACTTCTCTTACTTGATACTTGTAGAGGGTCTTTAGAGGTTCAATTATTTGGAACCCGTATTTTTCTTTGGGATCTATGCCTATTTGTTCGAGAATATTATGTTGTGTCTTAATTCCTTCTGATGTCTCTTCTATATCTGCCCTGATGGTTCCTTGAATAAGATAATTACAACCTTCCTCTTCTGCTACATCGTGAAGAGTCTGGTAAAATGTCTCTCTGAAAGCTTTGCGTTTCTCCTCAGCGTCACTTAGTTCATTGAGCGCCTCCATGAACCTCTGCCTCTCATTCAATATTCTCAAAGGAAGGTTCAGTGGCTCTTCTGTTAGAAGCTTCTTTACTTGTTCCGCTTCACCCAGACGCATGAAGTTATCATCAATAAATACACAGACAAGATTATCTCCAATTGCCTTGTGAGCAATAACCGCTGATACAGTGCTATCCACACCTCCGCTTACAGCTACCATGGCTTTTTGGTCGCCTAGGAACTCACGGATGGCCTGTGCCTGCTGTTCTATGAACGTGGAGACATCAAAGTCTTCCATAATTCTCACCCACACAAGATTATGTCTTGCATAAAAGCTTTCTAAGAACTATATTAAATTAGTTAAAAATGGGTTATAATTTGCCTATTTTTTACCTACGAATGCAATGTTTAAGTAGCCTAAAGCTGTCAAAACCAGTTGAAGATGTGAAAACCATTGGTCGGAACGGTAACAGTAATCGGAGCAGGCGTCATAGGTGGCGCAATAGTAAAATGCCTAATAAAATCAAAGAAAACTGAGAGCGTAATAGCCACTAGAAGAAACCTAGAGACCCTCATACCGTTAGCCGACCTAGGAGCAAACATCTCTGACAATAATCAAGTAGCTGCAAGAGAGGCTGAAGTTGTCTTCATATGTGTAAAACCAAATGACATAGAACAGGTCTTAAACGAAATCAAGGAAGAGATCGAGGGAAAACTAGTCATATCCACAGCTGCGGTAATTCCAATAGCATCACTGGAAGCCATCATGCCCAAAGCAAGATACGTTAGAACCATGCCGAATATAGCTGCAATGGTTGGAGAATCCTTCACAGCATACACTATGGGCTCAACTACTTTACTAGAGGATAAGACGACAGTAGAAATCCTCCTGAGTACCATGGGTACATGCATGGAGATCGAGGAAAAATACATGGACGCAGTGACAGGATTAAGTGGCAGCGGACCAGCCTTCGTTGCAATAGTAATAGAAGCACTAACCTACGCAGGACTCAGAGTAGGGCTCCCACGAGACCTCAGCAAAGTAGCATCAGCCCAATCAGTACTAGGCGCAGCTAAACTAATTATGAACGATGTAC
>CALGBN010000129.1 GCA_937877765.1 Candidatus Bathyarchaeota archaeon
TCGGCAGCGTCAGATGTGTATAAGAGACAGGGGTGAGCTGAAGTCGCTCAGAGTATATTTTCTGTAATCATAGTTTGTTTCGGCGTCCCAGATTTGTATAAAGACGTTATCTGCATCGTGAAGTGGACGAGTCCAGCTGAAAGTAAGTGGATTTCCGTGGAGGGTAACGTTTTCGGTATAAAGAGAATGATAGGTAGCATATACTTCCGAACTTATCCATGTTTTATTTACATAATATTGTTCTTGGGCTGGGTTCTCAGTTTCTTCTTCGACATCTTCTTGTTGATTGGATTCTATTATTAACCGGAGATCGGAGATTAACTCGTTTTTATTGTGTAACTGGTTTTCAAGCATTTGGAGTGCCTGTTCTTTGGTAGCGAGTTGCTGGGTTAAATCGGTGACTTCTTGGTCAAGGTCTGTAACCTGTTGGGTTAGATCGTTTACTTGCTGGGTCAAGTCTGATACTTGTTCAGTTAGATCAGATATTTGAGACTGTGTTAAGGAAGGGTCTTCTTGATTCGGGCCATTGAATAGAAGGTATCCACCTAATGCGCCGATGAGTATGCCGATTATCACGCCTATTACTATGTTCTGGTTCTCCATAACAGAACAAAATAGTTAAATTATAAATAATATTCGGGGAAAAGGAGTAATTCATCCAGAGGCATTCAAGGATTCGCTTCTTTGACCCTATTTCCCTATATATCACGGATGCTTATCCTCTTAGAAACAATGGGGATGTAACGTGAAGGTAGTGGCTATTACTAAGAATCAGTGTCCGAGATGTGTGCAGGCGAAGAGTCTGCTTGGGGGAGATGAGAGGGTTACTTGGATTAATAATGAGACGCCGGAGGCTCAGAAGCTGATTGCTGATCTTGATCTTATGGCTAGGACTGCGCCGGTTTTCATCGTGGATGGTGCTACGGTTTTGGAGAGCATGCTCCGGGTGAAGATGATGCTTGATAACGCAGAGTAATGAAGCTATGCGTTTTTTGTATATGGTTTTGTAACCTGTTATGGGGTGCTGTGGGGGTCTGGGTATTGGTACCAATAAGTTACTTGTTTTGGTTTATGGCATGTTTTTTGTTTGGGGATTGGATAATATTGGTACGATAAATCTTGAGTGAAAGATGGAAGTACAGTGGCCCTATTTTTGATGCTCACACACATATTGGAGCCATCAACGAGATCGAGGCTATGATCAAGATCGAGGACAAATACAGGGTAAAGAAACAACTGGGAATCGTCCACGATGTAGAGGGCTTCAAGGAAGCTAAGCAGAAACACGGTGATCGTTTTGTCTTCGCCAAGTATCTTTCTCTGAAGGACATAGCCCAGTATAACGTGGAGCCGGTTCTAGCACAGATCGAGACACTGCTCGCTGAGGGCTTTAAGGTAGCCAAGACATGGTTTGGGCCAAGATGGAGAGACTGGCACAGCGTTGCCGAGGGGTTCAGGGTGGATCACCCGAGGCTCGCGCCGGTCTATGAGGCGTTGGTGGAGCGGGATATTCCGTTTATCATCCACATGGGTGACCCGGATACCTATTATGGTAACCAGTACAAGGACTCAGCCAAGTATGGCACCAAGGAGGGGCATCTATTGGAGCTTGAGAACCTGCTTGGAAGGTACCCGGGTTTAAGGTTTCAGATACCTCACTTCGCGGCGCAGCCCGAG
>CALGBN010000130.1 GCA_937877765.1 Candidatus Bathyarchaeota archaeon
TAATGATACGGCGACCACCGAGATCTACACCGTCTAATTCGTCGGCAGCGTCAGATGTGTATAAGAGACAGGCGTACAGATACGTAACATGGGAACCCTAGCTGGAAACGTCTGTAACGCCTCACCGGCAGCAGACGGAGCACTAGGCTTAGTTGCACAGGACTCAATTATTCATATTGCTGGCTCAAAGGGAACAAGAGATGTGCCTATCACCGAGTTCTTCACTGGACCCGGAGCAATTGTGCTTGAGAAAGATGAGATTGTAACGGGTTTCACTGTGCCCATCATGGACAAGGATACCGGCTACCATTTCATCAGTATCGGCAGAATGGCGCTGGACATCAGCACTATCAGCATCGCCGTCACAGTAACCAAGAAAGACGGCAAAGTAGCAAAAGCCACAGTAGCCCTCGGCAGCGTAGCACCCACACCCCTGAGATTACCAGAAGTAGAGGCTTTCCTCAAAGGAAAATCGCTTTCTGATGATGTGATCTGGGAGGCAGCCGAGATGGTGAGCAACGGAATTAAGCCTATTACTGATGTGCGAGCCTCAGCGGAGTACCGTAAGGAGGCGGCGAAGGGAATGGCGATGGAAGCGATTAAACTCGCTTGGACAAAGGAGGCACAGCAATGAAGACCACAATAACCATCAACGGTAGAAAACGCGAGTTCGACGTCGAGCCCAGCAAACTCCTATTGAACCTACTCAGAGACGACTTGGGATTGACTGGCGCAAAATACGGGTGCGGTATCGGTGAATGTGGAGCATGTACCGTGCATGTAGAGGGTGAACCAGTACTGGGCTGCATGACTCTAGCTGTTGACTGTGATGGAAAATCCGTTGAGACCATAGAGGGACTCAGTGATGGTATGGAGCTTCACCCTATACAGCAGGCTTACCTCGATGAGGGAGCAGTCCAGTGCGGCTTCTGCACACCAGGATTTATTATGACCACCAAGGCGTTACTGGATGAGAACCCTGAGCCCTCTGAAGCAGAGATCAGGAACTATCTGAAGGGTAACCTCTGCAGATGCACCGGTTACGTGAATATCGTGAAAGCCGTGCAGAAGGCAGCCGAAGATATGCGATGAAAATAACAGCCATAGTCCTTGCAGCGGGCAAGTCCAGCCGCATGGGCGTCAACAAACTCCTACTGGAGCTTGGCGGCAAGACCATCCTAGACCATATTCTCGATAATCTGCACTATTATGATACCATTGTCGTGACTGGGCACAGACCAGAAGACATCAAACCAATCATAGAAGCACACGGCGCAAAAGCCGTCCATAACCCAGACCACGAAAAAGGCATGACCACCAGCTTCCAAGCAGGACTCAGAGCACTAGACCCAGAAGTAAACACAGTATATCTGGTGCTGAGCGATACTTTCGGCTTCAATCAGCAACTTCTTGATCGAATGGAATTAAAAATGGCGTCCACAACAGCGCTTCTTGTTAGCCCCATGTATGAGGGTAAACGAGGTCATCCTGTGCTGGTTGCCTATGAGTTGTTTGAAGAGTTCCTAGAATTAGGTGATGATGAGACCATGAAGGACGTAGTAATGCGTCACGAGCATGAACACGAGTATGTGCCCGGTGATATGTGGACACGTATCGACCTAGACACACCAGAAGACTATGAACGTGTGAAAAAACTGTGGGCTAATCGCTAGAACCTGCTTGTTTCTCGTAATACCACCATTGTCTACCCGACCAACCAGCTAGAATGAAACCGCCAACGGCCATTATTTTCCCAATGGTATCCAATGAGTCCCCTGGGCTCAGAAACATTAACGCTAACCCTACTAGGAAACAAGCTATACCAATGGCGTAGTTTCTCCTATAGGGCTTCAAGAAATTAGCCTCTTTTCTGCTGGATTAACTCAGCCACGATACTGATGGCTATCTCTTCAGGGGTCTCGGCTTCAATCTCAAGTCCTATGGGTCCTTTGATCTTTTCAACCGCTTTCTCGGGTAATCCTTCCTCTTTGAGTTGTTTTACATGCTCCTTTCGCTTGTTACGGCTACCCAGTAGTCCAATGTAGGCTGGCTCAGCTTTCACCGATTTTCTAAGACCATTTATCTCAAAATCTGTCTCACCGTGCAGCATAGCCACATAATCACTGTGTCTGATATCTACGCCCTCTAGGCTCTCTGGGTAAGGTTTGTCATGTATCTTCATCTCTGGGAAGTTCTCTTGTGTCGCGGTCTCAGCGTCATCAACAATGATCACCGTAAAACCACAGTCCTGTGCATATCTTGCCACGAACTGTGCTTACAATCCGCTTCCAATAATTACTAGTCGCGGGTCCGGGGAAATTGGGTCCATGAA
>CALGBN010000131.1 GCA_937877765.1 Candidatus Bathyarchaeota archaeon
TAATGATACGGCGACCACCGAGATCTACACCGTCTAATTCGTCGGCAGCGTCAGATGTGTATAAGAGACAGCTGATTAATCCACCTGAAGTTGGTTATACTAACTATACTACATTGATAAAGGTTGAATCGGAATCAACTTCTGAAATAAGAAACATGTGGATAGAGTATACAAGAGATAACTGGAAGAATGTCGAAGAGATTGAACTTATTGATAAGGATGATTATTGGCTTGCAGCCCTGCCCTTATTTGATCTACATGATGAGGTAAAATACAGAATCCACGCACGCGATGAGATAGATAATACCGGACTAATCGAAGGCAGCTTTACAGTTATGAATCAGGTTGAGATAGATTTCGGTGTATCAGGTAGTGTTATCCAAGGAGGACAAACAGTAAAGATTACCGGAGCAGCTACTAGGCCATCAATAAATCTGAAGCTAAATATTGAACATGGTGGAACCACTAACTCGATTAATGTCCAAACGGATGGGGACGGGGTATTTACTTATGACTATTTACCTACTAAGATCGGTGAATATGATATTACTCTAAGTTATTCCGGAGACGAAGATTATCATAGCGCAATTTCAAGAGAAAAAAGCTTCAGAGTAGACAAGAGAAAACTAGAACTAACAACAGAGATAGACACTCAGCCAGTAAAAGTCGAGAGACCCATGACGATCACAGGAAAAATAACACCAGCTGTAAATGGAATGGAGGTTGAGTTTATCTTCGTCAACCCTGAAACAAGTTTCACCGAGACCGTTACTACTAACCGTGAAGGTATGTTTAGTTTAACCATTACACCTGAAGTAGTGGGGTCTTGGGATATGCTACCCCAGTTAATGGTTTCAGAGCTATTTGATGCCTCACAGGGATCTCTTAATTCTTTCGAGGTACAGAAACTAACTCCTATTGATATTGTAGCTTATCAGGCGATGAAGTTTACTGAGCCTCCTCTTTTATATGTGTTAATAGGGGTGGGAGTGATTCTAGTTGTTGTACTTCAGAAGACTGGTGCTCTTGATAGAATCAGGGGGTTGTCGGATGAAGATTACGATGATGAGGAAGAAGAGGAAGAGCCTGAGCAGAAAAATGGTGGAGCTACAGCGTATAAGCGACGTAGCGCTAGATGAAGCTGTTCGTAAGCTCAATATTATCTTCCAGATTCATTTCCCAGCCTATTGCATCCATAAACTCCAATAAGTGAATAGGGTTACTTGATTTTGGTATCGCTACAACGTTTTCCTGTGATACGACCCAGTTTAAGGCTACTTGTGGCACGGTTTTCCTATATTTTTCAGCTATCTCAGTCAATGTCTTGAAATTCATCCTTGGGAGTATGCCTCGTCCTAGGGGGCTGTAGGCGATTAGGGTTCTGTTGGTTTCTTGGAGGTAGGGGAGTAGGTTGACTCTGGGGGCTTTGGAGACTAGACTGTACTCGGATTGGTTTGCTATTAGGTAGTTTTCCTTGAGATAGCTTTGGGCTTCTTGGATTAGGTTTACGGAGTAGTTGCATACCCCGATGTATCTTGTGTATCCTTCGTTTACGCAGTGTTCGAGGGCTTGCATCGTTTCCTTGAGGGGTATCTGATAGTTGGGCCAGTGGACTAGGTATAGGTCTACGTAGTCTTGATTGAGGCGTCGTAGACTCTTTTTCATGCTATCGATGAGAGCATCAAAATGGAGGTGGTCTCTCCAGACCTTGGTTGTTAGGAATATGTCTTCTCGGTTGTATGGTTCGATGGCTTCTCCTACTAGTTCTTCTGTGTGTCCTGCTCCATAGTATTCAGCTGTATCGATATGGGTTAGTCCTAGGTCTATCGCGAATCTGATGGCGGTTATGGTTTCTTCGTCCCATCTTCTCGGATAAATCCGGAATGGGCGTAGACGACCATGCCTGGCCTGGGCTCTGGGCGAGGGTTCTGGGTGAGCGGTGCGGCTCGGGCGTGCTGATGATAGGGAGTGGAGCCGAACTCTATCGGGAGGCGTGGGAGTCCATCGGGGCGGTCGTCATGCCGCCCAGCATGACGAACTCGCCCTGGGCGAAGTTGATGATCCGGGTAACGCTGTGGATGATGGTAAATCCGAGGCCGATAAGTGCGTACACGCTGCCGATGCACAGCCCATAGAGGCACAAATCGACCACGGTGCCAGTCATAGTTATCTACACAAGGGAAGGCCCCTCACCGGTGAGAGGAGCCTTCCCGCTCTTACCTTCCAGGCTCAATC
>CALGBN010000132.1 GCA_937877765.1 Candidatus Bathyarchaeota archaeon
TAGGTCTGCGGCTTTGATGACGTATTCTACGCTGGCTGCTCCTGTCATGGCGGCTGGTTTGCCCATCTGGATTTTGTTTGAGTCTATGTTTTGGAGGTCTATGAGGTCGATGGTATCATGGTTGTATTTTGCTTGGCTTGGCTCATCGATTATGTGAATTTTGAGGTCTTTTTTGGCTACTTGGATGCCCATTTGCAGTGCGTCTTTGTCTCCGATTACCAGTGGGTTGCAGATGCGGTAGGTTTCGGGGTCTGCTAGGGTTTTGGCTATGATTTCTGGTCCTATTCCCGCGGGGTCTCCGAGGGTGATTGCTAATGTGGGTTTCATCTGTGTTTCCTCTTGAGATATTTTGTGGCTCTGATGAGTGTGTCTGGTTGCCCGAATCCTCCTGCTTTTGTGATTGCTGATGTTTGGTCGAGTCTTAGTACTGGTACTCCGGGTTCAACCTCGTCCAGTATCTCTATGTTTTTGATTGCGAGTCTTTCGGTTACTGCTAGGGCTGTGGCTCCCCCTGTTAGTATTAGTCCTGATGTTTTGTGTTTGAGGAGGTTTTCTGTTATTTCTGCGAGTGCGGCTGTGACTCGTTTTTCGAGTTCTTCTGGGGTTAAGCTCATTCGTTGTGCTTTGGTCTTTGTCTGTTCAATGATTTCCGTTGAGGGGGTTGACGTGATGACAACGTCTTGTCCCGTCTTTAAAGCTGTTTCAGCCGCGTGTATGGCGTCGTATTGGGGGGTTCTGTTTAGTGCCTTTGTTGTGTCTAGGGGGATTATGGTAGCTCCGAGGCGTGTTTCTAGTTGTGTTGTTTGGTTTCTTGTTTGGATTCGCATGCTGCCGATGATGGTGATGACTGGGGGTGGGTTTCGGAGGGTTTGGCATAGTGCGTCTGCGAGTCCAGCTGATCCTGCTAGTATTCTTGTGTTGTGTCTGGTGGTTTCGATTAGGTCTTTTTCTGTTGTTGTGTCGATTATGTTGATACCGGGTTTGATGTTTTCCGGGTTTTTTGTTATGTGAGCTTGGGTTTCGAGTATTTCTGGGATGTAGCTTGTTCGGTGGCGGTATTCGTTGATGTATTCTGTTTCTGTGATGGGTGTGTCGTGGATGTATAGGTGTCCGTTGTGTACTCTGCGTCCTGTTGGGGGGTAGGTGGGGGTTAGGATGGCGGTGGTTTCGCCGGTGGCGTCGAGTATGGCTTGTGTTTCTGGTCCGGGGTTGCCTCTTAGGGTGCTGTCGAGTTTCTTGTAGATTATATCGTGGGTTAGTTGTTTTGCGATGTTGTAGACTGTTTGGTATGCTTCTGTTGGTGTCTTGTTTCTTGTGTCTGTGTTGGTGATGGTGACTTCGGCTATGCTGGTTTCGGGGTGGTCGGTTAGTTGTGTCTGGTAGCCCCATTGGGTGAATTGGACTCCTGTGTCTAGGGCTCCTGTTAGGTCGTCGGCGATGACTGCGATCCTCATCCTGTGTATGTTGGGGGTTTGTGTATTTATGGTGTCTACTGGTGGGTACTTTGGGGAAAAAAGTTTCCTAGCTGGGTTTAGCTGGGTTTGGTTAGGTTTCATAGTTTTTATATTCCACTGCGTTATAGTCACTATAGTGGCTATGAGCACTATAATGGTTAAAGAGGGTGTGAAGGAAGAACTTCTCCGTTATGCTACAGAACTCCAGTTGAAACTGGGTAGAAGAGTAGACTATAATGAGGCAATCCAACATCTCTTGAGAGAGAGGCGTAAATTCCCTGCTCTACTGAAAGAAGCGTGTGAACCCATCCCTGGTGCTGATGAGGATAAAGAGATGCTCTATGAGGAGCGGAAACGGGATGACCGTGAGTCTTGAAGGCGTTTACGCTGTAGATGCTGGAGTGTTAATAGATCTAGTTTATGATACGGATGAAGGAAAAACGCTCAGAGAGGCTGTCTTAGATGAATCGGTCTCGCTACTTACTCATGAGTACGCGGTTTTAGAGTTAAGATATATTATTTGCAGGCGGCTGGGTAGAGATGAGGCTTGGGCAAGGGTTGAGAAGTTGCTGGCTTCAGGGTATATTATTGTAGATGAAGCATCAAATTTAATGGAAGATGCAGCCGTTTTGAAGTGTGAACGGCATATCTCATTACCAGACTGCTTTACATTAGCTTTAGCGCGGAAATACAAGGCAATTGCTTTGTTTGCTTCTAGAGAAGCAGAGCTTGTACGTGAAATGGAAATAAACCCATTCAAAGCAAGGATTCAGTTTCTCAAACCATAATCACTAGTTCATTACTAAAGGTACTCTGAGTTTTGCATTTGGTTTGTACTGTCCAGTGACTGCATCTGTGGCTGCTTGGAGTGATGGCTCTGAGTCGCCTAGTGTTAGGAGCGTTGTCGAGCAGTTTAGTGTGTCTGCGTCGTAGGGGTTCCTTAGGCAGAGGAGGATTGTAGTGTTTTCTAGTAGTTTTTCTGCGGTTTTTTGTTGGTTTGGGGTGATGTGGGCGTTTCGTGTGGCTAGGATGGTGTATTGAGCTTCGTTTGTGAGTTGTTTTGCTTTGGTTAGTTGTGTTGGGGTTGGGTTTTTCGGGTCTAACCAAATTGATTGGAGGCTTGGGG